>CBAAAA010000461.1:0-4201 GCA_964658695.1 uncultured Solirubrobacteraceae bacterium
ATTGCTACACCGTGACTGGACGGCGAGCGGCGGACCGAAGTACTAGATTGACTACAATCATCAGCAAACCGAAAGCCGGGATGAGCAGCAGCGCAGTGTTCAATCCGCTACTTTTGGCGATGCTGCCGACAACCACAGAACTGACAGCAAGGCCGATCCAGCCGCAAGTGATGGCGATCCCGGTAGCCGTTGCGGTGCCGCGCCTGAACGTGTCGCCAACGATCGCGAGAGTCGTCGGGAAAACGGGGGCGCAGCTAAGGCCCGCACAGAAAACCGCCACCGTGATGGCTACCTGCGAGTCCAGGCGAAGCATGAGAAAAGTCGTGATCGCTATAAAAACAGACGCGGCAAGTGTCACGGTGAGAGCGGGTATCTTCACCAGCACTCGGGAGACCACGACCCGGCCTACCAATATGCCGAAAGCAAAGCCATAGCTGACGACGCTGCCCGCGCTGTTTGCTGAAAATCCCTTTTCTCTCTGAAGATACGTGTTGAGCCAGTTCCAAATCCCGACTTCACAGGCCACGTAAAGAAACAAGAACGTCGACAAAAGGATCAAGGCGGGAGTGGAAATCAGAGTGGTGACTTCGGCCACGTTGAAACTTGTAACGCCGCTCGGTCCGGGCATGATTGCCAAAGAGTTTACAATCAGCGCAAGAAGCGTGAGCGAAGCGACCGAGTAGCAAAGAACGATGGGGGTAAAGAGATGGCTCGCGGCATAGGTGGTGAGAATGCCACCCAGTCCGAAGAACAGATTCAAGAAATTCAACGCGGATCCCCGGCGGGTCGGCTCAACAGCGCCAACCAGCGTGTTAGCCCCGGTCACGACGATGCCGCCGCCCAGACCGAGCACAAAGTAGACAACAAGCAGTCCGTCGTAGCCGCCGGCATTCGGAGCAGCGAAAAGAGACCCGGTAACGAGAAAAAGTCCCGCCAATAGCGCCGGTTTATTACCCGTTTTATCAATCACGGGGCCGGCGGAGAGCGAAGCAATCACCAGACCAAGCGCATTGATCATCGTAAGGTTGCCGCTCTGCGCCGCAGTGAGCGAATAAGAGGGCATGAGTGCGCCCAACATGGGCGCAATAAGACCGTAGACCAGAATGGCAAGGATTGCCGCGAGAATAAGCATCGCCAAATACTATCAAAGCGGAGCGCTACGTCTATAGAGACGATGGCGTCGCAACGTCACCCACCAGTTCGTGAATGTTATCGCCGGCCACCCGGTGCCTCGCGGAAATGTCTTTGATGACGGCGAGTGCCGCTTCGCAGTCAGATGCGCCTACATCCGAGTGCGTAACCATTCGCATATGAGTGGCATTGATGCCATTCGCCAGCACCCCGCGAGACCGTAACTGAGCACTGAATTCAGCGGTCGTTATGCCAAGCGCCGTGATATCGAAGATCACGATATTTGTTCGAACCGCGGTGGGTTTGATCGACACCCCGGGGATTCCGGCCAACCCCTCGGCAAGCATTCGTGCATTCGCATGATCCACCGGAAGATGCACAGGCGATTCTTCAAGCCCAATCATTCCCGCGGCGGCGAGAATACCTGCCTGGCGCATTCCGCCGCCCAGACGCTTGCGATACAGCCGGCCGCGCTCAATCGCTTCAGAACTGGCCACCAGCATTGAGCCAACCGGCGCTCCCAAACCCTTTGAGAGGCAGAACATCAGAGAATCCGCATCCCTGGAAAGCCTTGCTACGGGAATGCCGCTCGCGGCAGCCGCATTGAAGATTCGCGCTCCGTCCATGTGGACCTTTATTCCCCTCGCGTGTGCTTCCCCGCAGATCTGATCGATATATTCGATCGGATACACTGTGCCGCCCGACATATTATGGGTGTTCTCAAGCGAGATGAGCGTGGTGGGCGCGTTATGCGGACCTTTCGAGCGCAGGTGCGGGAAGATCGCCGCCCAAGTCAGTATTCCGTCCTGTGTCGGAATCGTTCGCGCCAGGCACCCGGCAAACCAGGCCAGCATCGAAAGCTCCCAGTCCACAATGTGAGACCGCGAATCGCAGATCACTTCTTCCCCGTGGTTAGTGTGAAGCTTCACGGCGATCACGTTGCCCATAGTGCCGGTGGGAACGAATAGCGCAGCTTCCTTGTCAAAAATCTCCGCGGCTCGCTTCTCAAGACGGTTTACCGTCGGGTCTTCGCCATACACATCGTCGCCCACCGGGGCGGCGGCCATCGCCTGACGCATCTTGACACTCGGCTTGGTGACAGTGTCGCTGCGAAGATCGATGAACGGCTCACTTTCAAACAGGTTCGGTTCAGATAAATTCAACTCGCACTGGCTTAACTCAGACGGGTTTAGCTTAGACATTTATGAAGTCTTGTAGGATCTCGTTCGAGAGCAAAATGCCGCGATCGGAAAGGCGCAGCCGATTGCCCTCGTGCTGAAGCATGCCGTAGTCAATCCATTTCGCGATAGGGGCGGCGAAGCGAGACCATTCCGGCAAAGTAGGTTCTATGCCGGCAGAAAGACGCAAACCTACAAAGAAACGTTCTTCCCCGACGTCGCTGGCGGAAACATCCCGGGCGCGTACGCCGTTCAGATACTCTCCCAGGTCGTCGGGATTGCTCCAGCGCCGACCGTCATCAAAAGAATGGGCGTCCAGGCCAAAGCCGGCGTATGGCTCCAGATTCCAATATTTGAGATTATGCAAGGACCTGCGGCCACTCTCGGCAAAATTCGAAATTTCGTAGCGATCAATACCGAGCTGAGCCAGACGTTCGACTGCGCTCTCGTAGAGTTCCGCGGTGAGATCATCGGCCGGCAACGTCGCAGCGCCATATCGAATACCCCCGAGAAGCGCTTCCTTACCAAGCCGGCTGTCTTCGTCCACCTCAAAGATGTAGACCGAGACATGCGGAGGGTGGATGCGCTCTATCCAGTCCAGAGATGTGTTCCAAGAGTCTCGGCTCTGACCCGGCAGTCCGGCGATCAAGTCAATATTGAAGTTCTCTATTCCGGAATCGCGTAACAGGGCGACGTCGTGTTCCACCACGGCCGCCGTGTGACGGCGGCCGGTTTGCCGAAGTTCCTCCGTAACGAACGATTGCACACCGAGACTTACGCGATTGATACCTGCCTCTCGCCATCCCGCAGCCAATTCAGAATTGAAGGACCCGGGAGCGCATTCCAGTGTCACTTCACGCATAGCGCTTAACGGAATTGCCGCTATTAAGTCTCCAAGCTCCTGCTTCGGCATGAGACTTGGCGTGCCACCGCCAAAGTAGATGGTGTCCGGCATCCACCGCCATTGATAGTCACGGATTTCTTTCAGAAGCGCCGCCGCGTAATGCTCCTTGAACACTGCTGGGTAAACTCCCGAAGCAAAATTGCAGAAGGAACATTTCTGCGTGCAGAAGGGATACGAGATGTAAACGCCGGGCACCGCTGCTTCTATTTTGCCTTGCTCGCTGGAAGATTTGGTAACTTAAACCGGGAAGGCATCATCAGTTAACTGCGCAATCTCATGGAGCCGTCGTGTGTTCGCCACACAAACATCCCAGGCACGAGCAAGTTATTTGCCGACTTTCTCTATGCTTTTCAGAAAGTTAGCCATTACTATCCGGGCCATTTCGGCGACCCGGGCGCCTATCGCGATGCGGCGGAGCAAATAGTTTTCCCTGAGGAACGCCGGGCGGCGCTGGTCGAAGCCCTTCGTCTGCAAAACGGAGATTCGCCTCAGCTTCAGAAGCTTGCCCAACCCGGCACGGTCGCGGTGGTCACCGGCCAGCAGGTCGGCTTGTTCTCCGGCCCAGCTTACACTGTCTACAAAGCCATCACTGCGGCGAAGCTGGCCCGCCAGCTAAGTGACAGCGGTATTCCGGCGGTGGCGGTGTTTTGGCTGGCTACCGAAGATCATGATCTGGCGGAAGTAGATCATGTTTGGGTCTTTGACGAACGGGCAACGCCCCGCAAGATTGCTCTGACAGCGACCTCCGAAAACGGCGGCCCGGTAGGCGCCGTCGAATTTGCCGATGACCTGAGCGGCCCGATTGCGGATGCGTTGGGCCGGCTCCCGTTTGCCGAGGAAGTTGTGGCCGCGCTCGGAAGATCGTACCGGCCGGGAGCGACTCTCGGCGGAGCTTTCAAAGGTTTCCTCCAGGACATCCTCAAAGATTTGGAATTGCTGTTCCTCGACCCGCTCGAGCCGGCGATTCGACGAATTGGAGTTCCATTTC
>CBAAAA010000462.1:0-4186 GCA_964658695.1 uncultured Solirubrobacteraceae bacterium
AGGTCCGAGCCGTAATCGTGCTGGCAGCCCTTCGGCGCGCAGACGTCAGTTAGTTCCCCTTATTTGAGTACGCGTCAGAACTGTACCTTCAAACTTAATTGCACAGTTCTGGGATTGTTTTCTGTTCCGGTTGCGGCACCGAATGGCTGGCAACTCGACGAGGAGAGATCGAGGCAGAAATTGTTGTATTGCGCATAGTTGAACAGGTTGAGAGCCTCACCGCGCAGCCACACCTGATAACGCTCTCCGCCGAAGTTCTTTGCTACTGACAGATCGACGTTCCTCGAAGCGCGTTCGCGAAGCGATGTATTTCGCTGTGGCGCGTTCCCGAGGGAGTATGTCGGGACATCGGTCGAAAACGCGGCGGCATTTACCCAGTTATCCGCGGTTCGATTGGACGCTTGGACACTCACTCCCTGAACCATGTTCGGGAGCTGGCTACCGGGATAACCAAAGTTACCCAGGGGGTTGTTCGGATTTGCGATGACTGGCCCAATCGGTAGCCCGCTGGTCAGCCGCACCACTGTCGAGACTTGCCAGTTGCCGAGAGCTTCCTTAACTACTGCTGGAGCGCTGCTGCCCCAGTGCTTTCCCTTGCCGTACGGAAGTTCGTACACAAGTGCCGTGGTGAAGCTCTGCGGCACATCGTGCGTGCTGATGTTGTAGTCCAATCTGGTGTTGTAAGAATCGCGCCAGGTATTCCCTGTGGCCCAGCCAAAGTTATCCTCCGGGCCGTTGTCCAGAGCCTTAGACCAAGCGTAAGTCGTGAGCAGACTTAATCCGGAACCGAAGCTGTAGTTGTACTTTGCGTTCAGCGCATTGTAGGTCGAGCGTGCGCCCGGTAGGGAGCGCGTCCAGACAAGGTAGGTGTACTGCGGATATGGCCGCAGCAGCTGGTTGTACGGAATCTGCTGTTCTGATCCCAGCGAAGTGGTTGGATCTACCACGCCATAAAAGGGATTGTTAACCAAAGTGTTGAGCTGGTTTCCCAACGACAGATACTGGTCGGGTAACTGGTCCGCATCCAGGTTTGGATTCCCATACAGGAGCTTCCGGCCACGATTCCCGCTATAGCCAACCTGCAGCACAGAATGCGAGTTCACCTGATACTGCAGATTGAAGCTCCAGTCTTCGCTGTAGGGTGTGGGATGCGGAGCCAAGGGCCAGATCTGGCTTTCCCCGTTTCCAACCAGAGTTAACCCGCCTTGTGAGCTGCCTTGCGGCTGCGTGATCCCAAGCGGGAAGGGATTGTTGACGAGGTTGAGAGGCGTGAATCCGTTGTTGGTCGTCGCATTGTAAGAAGTCGATGAACTGAATCCATAGAACTGGCCAGGATTGTCGAAACTGATCATGGCGGAAGGAGGTAGAAAGAAAATACCAGCGCCGATGCGGGCAACGAGGCGGTCTGTAATCTTATAGGCGATACCGGCGCGGGGGGCGAAGTTGAGGTTATCAGCCGGCCACGCATATCGGTTATTTCCATTGACAGCGGCGTATTCAAATTCGCCCGGGAGGTTCATTCCAACCGCGGAGCTGATCGGGTTAATGGCAGTCGTATTGAAATACATCAAGCGGTTGTAACGCTCCGTCGCGGGACGTTGATTCTCCCATCTGACGCCAAAGTTCAACGTCAGCCTGGAAGTGAGCCGCCATTGATCCTGCGCGTAGAGCCCAAAGGCGTGTAAGGTCATCGCGGGATCAATATTGATGCCCTGTCCGCCGCCACTCGCTGTCCCGAGTAGCATGGAGGCGATCGAATTTCCACTCTCCGTTGACCCGTAATTCAGTGCATTACAGGGGCCTGTGGAAGAAGGGTCGCACGAAGTCAGGCCACTGTCGAAGTTGAACGAGCCTACAGACTCATTGACGCTGTTGATTTGAAGATTATCGAAGTTGCCGCCAAACTTCATTGTGTGTTTGGCGAAGTTCTTCGTGAGGTTCATCTGGATAGTGTCCGAATAACGCACATACTTTTCGTAGCTGCCATTTCCAAGACCGGTATACACGTCTGAGGAAATCGTCGGAAGAAGAGGAGCTTGAAAGTCGGCTGGGTCTAAGCCGATGGTGGAGGCGTCAGCCACTCCGTATCCCTGCGCGATATGCTGCTCCTGCCAGCGGCTATAGCTCATGTAGGTGTCTACTACCCAGCTCGGACTGGGCGTCACCGTATCGTTCAGTACAACCTGAAACCCATCGTTGTACTGATTGTTGCCTTGGTCGGCGCCATTGCAGAAATAACAAGGAACAACCTGGTCCTGGCGGAAGCGATCGGACCACCGTACGAACATCCGGTGCTTAGCGCTTTCTTCCCAATCCACGCGAGTATCCATCTTGTCATTTAGAGTGTTTCCGGCGCCCTGGGCGTAATAGTTGTCGAGATTGTTAGGACCAATCCCGGGGCGGTTGGGCAATGGATAGAGGTTGACGATTTTTTGTCCAACGGGATTGATAAGACTTGTGGGAACTTTATTGCCGGGAAACTGTTGACGCGTGAATGTGCCCGCAGAGCTATCTAACGGGGTCGTGCTGAAAGGATTGTAGATCAGGTCCGCGGTACCGTCGGCATTGAGCGCGGAGGAGAAATCCCCCGAACGTTCGGCGGCGGTGGGAACGCTTAACAGCCCGCTATTCTGAGTGTTTGGCTGCCTGAGGCCTTCGTATCCGCCAAAGAAGAACAGATTCGCCCGTTTCAGAATGGGACCGCTGACATTGCCGCCAAACTGATTCTGTTTGAATTGCCCGCGCGGCAATCCGTACTTGTTATTCGACCAGTAATTGGCATCCAGAACCGAATTCTGCAGATAGTCGTAGGCTTCGCCGTGGAAAGAGGTTGTTCCGCCCTTAGTGATCAACGTCACAACGCCAGCGCCACCGCGCTCATACTGGGCATCGTAAGTATTCTGCACAATCTGCTGCTCCTGCACCGAATCCTGTAATGGTGAAACCATCAGACCGCCCCAATCCACAGCTTGGGAGGGCGCGCCATCAATCAGGATTGCCTCATCTCCCGTTCTCCCTCCGTTCAAGCCGAAATTGCTCGACATCTGATCGAGCGATCCCGAAGTTTGGGTTTGGCCACCCGGCGCAATGGTCGTTCCTGCAACCGCGAAAACGAAGTTCAACGGATTTCGAGTGCTGTTCGGCAGCGCATTGATCAGCCGGCTGTCCAATGTCACTGAGGTATTTGCCGTTTCGGTGTCAACCAGCACGCTCGAGGCCGTCACCTCGACTTTTTGCTGCGTGTTACCGAGTTCCAACGGGATATTTATGGACGCTGCCAATTGCGTCTGCAGAATCAGATTCGACTTTACATAGGTCTTAAAGCCGGGAGCAGTTACAGTGATTTCGTAAGTTCCCGGATTCAAATTGTTGAATTGGTAAGACCCGCCGCTGGAGCTGGTGGCGTTGAATAGCGCGTCATTTCCCATATTCTTCAGCTGCACCGTCGCGTTTGCGACGTTGGCGCCACTTGGGTCAGTGATAAGGCCCGTTATCGAAGACGTGAATGTCTGGCCGAAGCACAAGCTTGCCAGGCTTAAGGCGAAAGCGGATGCGATAACGCCAGCCGTTCGCAATCGATGAAACAAACTCATGAGACCCCCTGAATAATCCTGCTCACTCAAAAAATCCTGCTGCGATTCTCATCGCATTGAACTGCTGCCATTGCTACCCAGCGTTCGCAACATCTCGGCACGCGCGCTGTAGTAGTCTGCTGTTCTGGCACCCTGGTCGATCCTGTTCATATCGGCTAGCGCGGCTTGTGGGCCCGCCGTGTAGAACCGGGCTTGCGCTAATTCCAGCTGCAACGCCGGAACAGAGCCGCCGGTGGTGATGATCCTGCCCAGAAATTCTTCGGCTGTGGTGTACTGCCCAGCGTCCAGTAAAGCCTGCCCGGCCTCCGCGGCGAGCTCTGCTTCAGGCCGAAGTCCGGCAATCTTCTTACATACCTCGTTAGCTTTCTCCCGATTGCCAGCCGAGAGGACCAGCTCCAGATACTTCACTTGCGCTGCCACGTTGTCCGGCTGTGCAGCGACCGTCCGCTCGACGCCAGCTCGATAGCGGGCCTGTTGCTCTCCTGGAGGAAGACTTAGAAAGTCGACCAGCCCGCCAGCGTGGGAAGAGGCAAGCGAAGAGTGTTCCAGCTTCCGGTAGCGTGCAAAGACATCGGCGGCCGCAGTCTGTTGCC
>CBAAAA010000463.1:0-4178 GCA_964658695.1 uncultured Solirubrobacteraceae bacterium
CCTTGACGCGAACGCCAAAGTAGTCGCTCAGCATGCACTCCAATCCAACAGCGGTTCGCACGTTGCGCGCCAAGAGGCCGCTGTAATGCAGCAGCGCGCTATCGGGCACTCCCAGGCGGCCACGCAGGGGTTTCGGGCCGAGGCCGATGAGCGAGAAGAGGAACTGCGCGGTTTGCCCGCGATACGGAGCGTTGACTGTCAGAGCCGGGTGATGAATCTTGTGAGCGCGGTGGAACAGCAGGATCAGGCGATGGTTGAAGATATCGAGAAAGTCAATGGCGGCAAAGTCGCGATGAGCGGCGGCCTCCATGAGCATCTCCGTATAGGTGTAGGGCAAGGGACCGAGCGCCCCGGCCAGACTCATGAAATTGACTGTCATGCGCGGCACTGCGTCACCACCGGTGGTGATGGCCTGCACTTCACTGGCAGGAAACTCGAAGCTGACGCGGGAGCGAAAGCGTACGCCGATTTCCGATTCAGAAGCGGGCTCATTCGTGAGACGTTTGCGAATGACTTCCAGGAGGCGAACGGCCTGATGAAATTCAAAGCGGAACGGTTCATCGCCAAGCCATTCAGCGACCGAACTGCCGCCCTGCCAACCGTATGAGTGCTTTGACATGATGTTACTGCTGGACAGTGGAGCTTTCACTTACAGAAGCGGTTGCTGTCCGGCCAAGGGCGGCCAACGCATCCACTCCTCCTCGCGGTTGACTCGCCGCAGCACAAGCTGAGTAAATGCGTTGACGGACGCATACAGTCCCAGGAACTGCCTGAGCACCGTGGCGAACAGGAACGCTCCGCCGCCGGCATAAAGGGTTTCATCCAGAGTGACGGTGACTTCGGTACCGGGGCAGAAACCGCGCCAGGCTTCTTTGCCGATTCGCAGGGTGGCAGGCCGCGAGGATACTGCTCGAATCCCTCGAATCTGCTGGAGGATCGCGGGTTGATCGCCGAAGCAGTAAAGACGGAGAATCTCGCAGAGCGCCTCACGTCCGGCAGAGTTTTCGCCGAGCGAAAGCTGATTGAGCGACAGGTTCGATATAAGATGCCAGGAGGTTTGTCCGCCCATCGGAGGAAAGGCGGGGTGCGTGGGGCGGCTGTAGCAAGTGGCGGTCACCGGGCCGACGTCCTCCATGTGCAAGCGGCCGCCGGGCGGGATCTCGGTTGCGAGATCGCGATTACTGCAGAGCGTGTGTGCAAAGACCACTTCCGAAGGCGGCAGCGCCGGATTGAAGTCGAGATCGAGGAACGACAGATACATGTCGGCGCCGGGCGTGTCTCCGCGCTGCGTGAGCACTCGTCTGCCGTGCCAGAAAGCATTCGGTTTCACTGCGCCGGCGGCATGGCGAAACGAGTAAAAAGGCTGGTAGGTGCGCGTCTCATCAGCCGGATTCATGGAACTCGAAACGGACTGAATGGAATGGATTTCGGTAGTCTGTTCGCGGCGGGCATCGGGTACCAGCCGGTAATAAAGCTGACGCTGGTCGATTCTTACCGGCTCGGTGGTGCGGCTAAAGAGATTCGCCATCGGGGTGCAGCCGAGGACGAACATTTTGGACGTGACCGCGAGCCCTTCTTTGGGTAAGTGGGTCAGCGGCAGAAGCAGGTCGAAATACTGGCGAGACTGATGGCGGCCCAGATTCTTGATATCGATAAACAGGAATTTTTCAGGGAATTGAAAATACTCCTGGATATGACGGTACGCGGGATGCGCGTTTTGGGGATAGGGAAGGAGGTCTTCATCGGGAGCGAAGCCCACCGCGGACAAGGATTCTTTGGGAAGAATAATTGGCTCGGAGGAGCCTTCGGGCAGGATCATGATGCCGGACAAGGCGGAGAAGAGAAGCTCATAGACGTGATACGCGGGGCCGTTACGGTGATCGAGGTAGATTCTGAGCGAATCGAGCGACAGCTCATCGAGTGTGCCGGAGAGCGCCTGAATTCTAATTCTGAGTACGCCGGTAATCCGGCTGTCGGACCCGAGGAAATCGTAGCGTGCCGGAGGTTCGACTACTGCCGCGCTAATCTCGACCGGCCACATGGTCACCTGGTAGGCAGTGCGGAAGCGGCAGGTATTGCCGCCCGACCCATACGCAAAGAGCGAGGCGCCTTTCGGGATGAGATGGCCTTTGGTGAATTTTCCGCGTTTTGGATCGATCTCGAAGTGAGCAATGGCCAGAGGCGGAACCGTTTGCTGTAACTGCGGATAGAGGACGCCCAGCAGGGAAGAAGTGATCTCAGGAAATTCGGCATCCATTTCATGCCGGATGCGGCCTGTGAGCAGCGCAAACGATTCAATAAGGCGCTCGACATGCGGATCGGCGGGATAGCCATCCTGCAACTCCAGGCGGTCGGCTATTTTAGGATACTTGTGCGCGTACTCGCGCCCCATGGTTCGCAAGTAAGTGAGTTCTTCGGTGTAATAACGAAGAAGGTCTTCTTCCAGCTGCATTCTTAAGTGGACTCCTCGGGTTGCGCAATGGAAGCTCTACCATTGCGTCCCAACGTTAACGGGAAACAGATCGCTTCGGAAACCATTCGGATCTGAAGCCTGGCGTGGAGATGCCCGACGGCGCCATTGGGATTTCTTGGATCGGGCTGAAGTTCGACTTGCACGTTGGCAAGCCGCGGCTCAAAAGACTGAATGGCCTGTGTGAGACGGTGTGAGAGAGCCAGAAGATCGGGCGTGCTGGCGACGCTGATGTGACTGAAATCCGGAACGCCATATTGCATGACGGTATTTTGTCGAGACGCGCCGGCGGAGGCGATGCAGCGCGTGTTCAGAACGCGATCCACCTCGCGGCGAACCGACTCGGAGGCTGCTGCGACGTCGTAGGACCGAAGAGGCTCCCCGGCTGGCGGATACTGTTCCACCAGCCTTTCAAAGAGCGGAGTGAGCTGCCCTTTGGACAGCCGGGGCTGTTGTCCTAGGAGGGGGCGTTGGTCGTCAGGTTCCATGTGGCCGATGCGTTGCCGGCGTCGGAAACATCCGATTTCTGAACCTTGTAGGTCCAGGTCATGGAGGTGTAGTTGAAGGTGACGGTTTCCTGCGGTTTGCCGCTGCCACCTCCGGCGGTTGAAACAGAGGAGACCAGGACATTCGTCATGTCGTATTCGAAAACCTTCGTTACGTGGCCATTATCGTTTTGCCCGATGTAGACCTTCATGAGTGGAATGGGTTTGGCCTGATTACAGAAGTCGATCAAGGGACAACTGGACAGGTCCTGATATTTGGTCACCGTGAAATCCTGATGATCCGGCTTACCGGAAGTACGTTTGGTGTTGCTATGGTCTCCGGTGATCTGCTGAGAGACACCGTGATTGTAGGAGATCAGTTCGATCATTCCGGCATAGTCGGTCATGATGCTTTCGCCACTGATGCTGGCTGAAGAACAGTCGAGGATGAGTACGTCCATGAATTAAAATTCTCTTTCCTTTGATATCGCTAAAATTCGATCTCTTAAGCCGCTGGCGGAGGTAACTCCGCGACAAGCCGGATGGAGACCGTCAGCTCATCGAGCTGAAAATGGGGTTTCAAAAAGACGACCGCGGTATAGCAGCCGGGTTTGCCGGGTATATCACTGACGTCAACACGCGCCTCACGCAAGGGGAACGCTGCCTTCACGCTTTGTGGAGCATCGTCACTGAGCAGGACATACTGGCTGATCCAGGTGTTGAGGTAGTTGGAGACGTTATCGCGGGTCATGAAGCTGCCGATCTTGTCGCGCATGATGACCTTGATGTAGTGGGCGAATCGCGAGGCCGCCAGCACATAAGGAAGCATGCTGGAAACGCGCGCGTTCGCTGTGGCAGTGGCCAGGTTGTATGCGCGGGGCTTGTTGGTTGTCTGACCGCCGAAGAACGCAGCGTAGTCAGTGCCTTTGCAATGGCAGAGGGCCAGGAAGCCGAGATCATTCAATTCTTTTTCGCGGCGATCGGTGATGGCGATTTCAGTGGGACACTTCAGGGCGATATCGCCTGCTTCGGTTTTGAAGGTATGCGCAGGCAAGCCCTCGACCACACCGCCGCCTTCCACACCGCGAATCGCGGCACACCACTTGTATTTGGCAAAGGCATTGGTGATGCGCTGAGCCAGCACGTAGGCGGCATTTCCCCACAGGTATTTGGCGCTGTCGGTACCATCGACATCTTCACGGAAATCGAAGCCTTCAACAGGC
>CBAAAA010000464.1:0-4173 GCA_964658695.1 uncultured Solirubrobacteraceae bacterium
CGTATCCGTTGATGATCATCGTGTCCATGCTTATGCTGCCGGTGATGATAGTGCGTTTCTATATGGGACTTTTTCAGATGGTCGCGATAGATCTTCCTCTAATCATCGCGTCGTTCTGGTCACTGTCCGCGTTCTATCTGTATGCGCAACGGGAGCTTTACCCGAAACAATGGTGGAAATCGATCGCGTTCCTTCCGATGCTGATGGCTGCTGGTGTGGCTCTTACGGTCAGTAATTCAAAGGGCGTGATTGAAGCATTGCTTGGGATCCGGACAGCTTTCGCGCGCACGGCCAAATTCGGATCACAGGGGGCAATGACTGGTTCTACAACCTATCGCCGGAAAAGCGGATGGCTTCCCTGGGTCGAACTGGCCATCGGCGCCTACTTTGCTGTCATGATCGACTTTGCAGTTGACACTTACAACTTCTTCTCAATTCCGTTCTTGGTTCTCTTTGTTTGTGGATACTGGTGGGCTGGGGCTTCAACGCTCTACCAGGAGTTCAGAGACAGGCTTAGCTGGCAGCGCGCCCGAAAGCTGGTGGCAGTTACCAATTAATTCCACTTAGCTGGCAAGTCCCTGGGCTGCCGGCGCCAGTCCAAAATTATCCAAAGCATCGACAAACCTTTGCAAACGCTCGGCACGGCGGCGAAGCTCGGCTAGACCAAAAGAGAACTCCTCTCGCACTTCGAGGCTATCCGCATGCGAAGTAAGGACCGGATATTTTGTCGCCAGGACCCTTTCGTCCTCAATGAGGTGGGTGAGTTGCTGGACGACCAATGTTTCGAGCGGATTGGAGGAGGTGGAGGTAATCATCATGGTTTCCATTTAAATTCCCAGTTCCTTCTTGCACCCGGCGTGCCAAACCTCATCGTGATAGGACGCTGTTTGTTCTCAATTACTTAGCCGTGCAGGTAATGTGGACAGGTAGCCCGGATGTACTTACATCTCATGTTTGAGATAGGTAAAAGCGACCGCTAAACGTCCGCAAGTGGCCGCTGGCGGCCAAATCTCGACGACCGGGTCCATGCCGTCTTAGAACACTGACTGGTTCTGGCATTCGCGATGATGAATGAGAGTGATGCGCGATTGCTTTTCCAACCTTAGAAATCGAACTTCTCTTGTGGCGCTGATCGGCGCGAGTTTGCTGCTGGCGATCTCGCCGGTTGCGCAGAGCGCCCCGACGCCTGTTGCACCGGCCGCCGACCCGCTGGGCCGAACGAACCCTCGCTCGGCGGTGACGGGTTTTCTCGAATCCGTATCGGCCAAAGACTACGCTCGCGCGGAACGGTTCCTTGATCTTCGGAATGTTCCGGCAAGGACACGTGATGAAAAAGGGGTCGTCCTTGCGAGGCAACTCGAGCAGATCCTAAATTCTGCGAGCCATTTCAACCCTCTTGAGCTTAGTCAGAATTCCGAGGGGAACCTGAATGACGATCCCAATCCGAATCTGGAGAACATCGCCACTGTAAGAGCCGGCGACGGGAACTTTACGCTCACGCTGGAACGCGTTCCGGAACAGGCTGGCGGTCCGCTGGTGTGGCTGTTCTCGTCGAAGACCATGGCCGCGATCCCCAATCTGACTCCGATCTCGACCGAATCGGCGATTGAGGGGCATCTGCCGACGTTTCTCGTCTCTTTTAAAGTTCTCGAGACGGCACTGTGGAAGTGGATAGCGCTGCTGGGGGTCGCCGTTCTGCTGGTCCTGCTGTTCCGACTGTCGGCTCGCATTGTGCTCTTCAGCTTGCAGGGAATCGTTCAGCGCATCGCCCGGACGCGCTGGCATTGGCTGGAGGCAATCGTGCAACCGGTGCTGGTGTTCTTCGCAGCGGTGCTATTTAGCATTGCGCAAGGCATCATTGATCCGTCCGCGCTGAGCAGACTTTATATCGGGCGCGCCATTCTGCTGATTGTTGTGTCTTCCTTCGCCTGGTGCGTGATTAACCTCGTCGAACTATTCCTGGCCCGGGTGGATGCGCTTCTTGATCCGCGGCAGCGAGTGGTGTCGCACTCACTGATCTACCTTGGCCGGCGAGCTACGCGGGTCATCATTGTGGTTCTCGCGGCCATTATGGTCCTGAACAACTGGGGCTTCAATATGACCACCATTATCGCGGGCCTCGGAGTAGGTGGAATCGCGGTGGCGCTCGCCGCACAGCAAACCATCGCGAATGTGTTCGGAGGCGTCGCGGTCATTGGGGACCACCCGGTGATGATCGGCGACTTCGGTAATTTTGGAGGTCTTCAAGGCACGGTTGAAGACATTGGTATGCGTTCGACGCGCATCCGCACACTGAGCCGCACGATTGTCAGCATTCCAAATGCGAACTTCGCTTCGATGAACCTGGAAAATTTCTCGCTGCGCGATAAGATTCTGTTCAATCCAACAGTACAAATCAAGCGCGGCACTTCCAAGGAGCAATTGACGCGGTGCATGGCCGCTGTAGAGGACCTACTCAAGAAAGACAACCGCATCGAAGCAGGACCGACACCACTGCGAATAAGCGGCCTCACCGCCGCATCGTTCGCGCTCGAGATTTTCGCTTATGTTCTCACTTCGGATATCAACCAGTTCTATCGGGTCGAATCCGATTTGTTCGTGGAGATCAACGAGACATTGTCCGCGCAGGGTATTGAACTGGTCTGATCTGTCGTTCGGCAGCGACGCCGGAACTTACGTGGTTCCGGTGTCGCGCTTGCTTGCTTTCTGAGTATTTCGAACTGCAACCTAAGGCTCCGAAGCAAACCGGGCCGAGTTCTCGTCCTGGAACCAGATGCCGGTAGAGCCCAGCAGAGTTGGATAGGAGATTACATAACCCGAGTTGTCCAGCATATCGACCAACGAGGCTCCGGAAGTACCCGGCGTGAACTGTTTGCCATTCTCGGTGTAAGCGTAGGCATCAGAGAAGTATTCGGAGATGTAATTGGTGAGATTAGCAAGGGTTCCCACCGTCGGTCGTTCGACGATCCATTCAGCGCTGTTACCCACCAGTTTGACGCCGCTTGGCGCGGTGAAACCGATTTCAACTGCTTGATTGGTTTGATAATTCACCATATAGGCGTAACCCCGGGTGGCACTGGTATGCCAGACTTCGACGAAGACGTCGTCGCCCGCGGTCACCGGAAAGTTATTGACGTTAACCCACCCGTAAGGAAACCATTCGTACCAGAAAGTGTAATAAGTTGCCTTCACGACGCCACCGTCACCGCAATAAGCATCTGATTGGGTACCGGCCTGCAGTACGTCGTTGGAACCATCGCCATCAATACCGACCCAACTGACTTCGTAGTCCCAGGAGCCCGTGCAGGCGCCAAAAGCTTGTTCGGCGACCGGTACAACATAGTCCCCGATAATGTAATAAAAAGTGGAAGTGGAGTTGTAACTCTTGGCGCCCGAGAAATCAACCGGTCCGCTCCAGTTGTCGGAGTAGCCTATTCCCGCGTTGCCCTCGCTTGGCACAGCTGCGCTAGAGACGGCGGTTCGTTTTGGGCCAGCAAACCGGTTCGTCTGTTCAAGCTGCGGGAATACGCGAGTCTTGGAAGCAAGCATGGCTTTCTTCCATGTAGCAAAACCCTGTGGCGCTGCGCTGGCGTCGGGCCGTGGCGGGAAGCCGTAGGCAGCAAGGTCCTCATCGGAAGCCTCTAACGGGTTAAAACCATCCGGCGGCGCAATGGCGGTCGTGGCCCCGGTCAGATTGGTGGCCACCCGATTTGGTGCAAGCTGGCCCCCGGATTGGCCAAAAGCGTTGAGGCTGGCTAGCGGCAGTACAACGAGTAAAGCCGCGGAAAGAAATGACGTACTTCGATATCTCATGATCCTTATTCCTGTGTGTGACTAAGTCCTGTAGCGCCGTCCACTTTTGAGTCGGATGAGGCGCTTACGGCGGAGTAGTGAATCCAGCGGGCAAGGCGTTTCAGGAAGGGACGACAAGAGTAAATCAATTATGGAGAAAGGTTCTCGTCTCCGAGAAAGGCTGCCCGCATCGTCATCGCAGCTCTTTCGCCAACAGCTACACTGAGACTTCCAGCATGGATGTACCGGAAGCGAGTACCACGGCCGTGCTGGCCGAAAAACCTTCGGTCGCACGGGACATAGCACGGGTTCTCGGCGCCACCAAACGCGGGGACGGCTACTTTCAAGGCAACGGCTACGTGGTGACATGGGCCATAGGTC
>CBAAAA010000465.1:0-4173 GCA_964658695.1 uncultured Solirubrobacteraceae bacterium
TTGGAAGGCGGGTGAAGAGCGGCCTGCGGCTGATCGGAGTTTCCACTTCTGAAAAGACCTCCGCCCAGGCGAAGGAACTGGGCATCCCTTTGGCCACACTGGCCGAATACCCGCAGATTGACTTGGCACTGGATGGCGCGGACGAAGTGGAACTCGGTACTTTCAACCTGATCAAGGGCGGCGGCGGCAACCTGCTGCGGGAAAAACTGGTCGCCATTGCGAGTCCCCGATTCGTGATCATTGTCGATGAGCGGAAGCTGGTGACAAAGTTAGGAACACGTTTTCCTCTTCCGGTTGAAGTAGTTCCGTTTGGGTGGCAATCTACCGAACAGCGAATTAGAAAGCTGGGGGCGGATCCGAAGCTACGCTTGCAAGCGAGCGGCGAAACGTTCCTCACGGATGGCGGCCATTACATTCTGGACTGCGGGTTTGGGGTGATCGAGTCGCCCGCAAAGCTTGCGCAGGAACTGGACAGTACGGTCGGGGTAGTCGAACACGGGCTATTCATTGGGATGGCGTCCATGGTGGTGGTGGGTCAGCCCAACCAGGTGGAAATCCTGCGGCAAAAAGCGTAAACGGGCGCATCGATTTACTTACAATTTCTTTACTTCGCTTTCACGACTTCCCTTTCTTAATGCCGCAGTCTGAATGCAGCGCAGAACAAATGCGCTGAAGGCATTTAAGGAGAAAGACGAAAGTGAGTAATTCAAATAACCGGCGTTCGTTCCTGCGAAGTGGTTTGGCAGCGGGCACAGCTGTTGCTGGGGCGGGCATGCTCGGAGAATCCAAGCTGATGGCGCAAGAGAGCGGCAGCTTGAACAAAGGCGATGTGGCGGTCCTTCAGTTTGTGGCGGCAGCCGAACTGATCGAAGCGGACCTGTGGACTCAATATGCGGAGCTTGGGGGAGTGACAACGGAGCCGGCGAATGCGTATCAGCTCGCCTTCCAAAATCTGGACGGAGATGGACCTCAATACATCACGAGCAACACTCTCGATGAAGTGAGTCATGCGGAGTTCCTGAACGCGTACCTGATTTCGAAGGGCGAAGAGCCGGTAGACCTGGATGAATTTCGTCTGCTGCCCAGCAGTCAGGCGGATGGGGCGCAGCAGATAGGCCGGCTCACGAACTTGACGCAGTTGAAGATCGATACCAGTTGGTACACGCGGTATCGGAGCACGAAGAATCCGGATTTTGGCGCCACATTTCCGCAGGCGCTTCCCACGCTTTTCGCGAAGCCGGTGACGGCGATCCCGAGGACGAATGCGGATTTTGGCCCAGCGAATCATGTTCAGGCGATTGCGAATTCGGCGGCGTTTCACTTTGGCTCGATTGAGCAAGGCGGCACGAGCCTGTATGCGACGCTTGCGCAAAAGGTAACAAACCGTGAGGTTCTCAAGATCATGTTGAGCATTGGCGGGAGCGAAGTGGCGCATTTCCTGGAGTGGGTGGATTTCGCCGGCAATGCGGTGCAGGCGCCGGTTGCTCCGGTAAAGGATCCGGCGACTGGCCTGACGTTTCCGGATTTCAACGCTGAGCACAACCCGTTGTTGCAGACGAACCTGATCTTCCCGGTGCCTTGTGAATTCATCAGCCCGAATCTGCCTCGCTGCGCAGTGATTCGACCGACTTCGCCGGGGCAGATCGATGCTTTGGGCGCTGCGAACTACCTGATTGCTTCGGGGCTTTTCATCGGGCAGCCGAAAGAGTTCCCGGAGCTGCTGATTCATCTCGCGAAGGAGGCGGATGCGGCGCAGCGCTGGGGCTGAGCGTAGCGCTTAGGAGGAGCATGGCTCAACGTCGTTGACGGAGAGCCTTGTTCTTCCGTTCGCGATATGCTCCAAGGGGATGTATATCGACGCATGCTGAACCGACGATCCTTTGCCAAGAACCTGACTGGAGCGGCTTCGCTCTGCACTGGTTCGCTGCTGGCGGCTGCCACGCAATTGCCGGGGGCACTGCCCGATGCATCGACTGGTAAAGCGCCGCCGTTTACGCTCTCAGTGATGCTGTGGACGGTGTTCCGGGACCTACCCTGGGAGCAGCGGCTGGACAAGTGCGTCGAAGCCGGGTACAAGAACATTGAGCTAATTGGGGAATATCAGAAATGGTCTCCCGAGGAGTGGACGCGCAACGAAGCGAAGGCTAAGGAACTTGGGATCTTTTATGACGTGACTGCCGGGCTGAAGCACGGCGCGGCGAACCCGAATGACCGGGATGCTTTGGTTGCGGATGTAAAAGCGGAGCTGTCGATCATGGAGCGGCTGCACTGTCCGGCGCTGATTGTTATGTCCGGCAACGTAGTGCCTGGCATGTCGAGGAGCGAGCAGCATGGCAGCTGCATTGAGAGTCTGAAGCGCGCCGTGTCACTGGTTGAGGGCAGGGAAATCGCAGGCCAACCGGTTCGTTTGCTGCTGGAGAACATCGATCCGGAGGAGAATCCGCATTACTATTTGACTTCGGTGGCGGAAGGGTTCGAGGTCGTGCGGGCGGTCGGTCATCCGCAGGTGCAACTGCTGTATGACTTCTTTCACGAGCAGATCGCGGAGGGGAACTTAATCGAGAAGTTGGAAAAGAACATTCAGTACACGGGGCTGGTTCACATCGCGGACGTACCGGGCCGGCACCAGCCGGGAACTGGCGAGATCAATTACGAGAACATTTTTCGTAAGCTGGCCGAGCTGAAATACAATCGCATAGCCGCCATGGAGTTTATTCCGAAGGGCGACGGAGTGGAAGAGCTTCGCAAGGCGAAGGAACTTGCCATGCGCGCGGGGTTGTGACATAACACTCTTCACCGCTTTCGGGACAGGAGGGCGCGGCGGCGGCATCGAAGCGATGGCGGGCATCCAGGGCTGTCTGCCGGGGGAGTCGCGCGATTCAGGCCCGTTTTGGTGATTCCGTGGAACTCTTTATTCTCGATAGACGGGATAAACCAGCCTAGGCGACAAGCGTCCCGGAACTAGCCGGCGCTGTGCATTTCCTGTGGCTTGGCCTCGATTTCGGTGGCATTTGCCGGAGCATTTGCGCGGCTGCGCTGGTTCTCGCGGTCGAGGAAAGCGGATAGCCGGAGCGGCCCGGTGGCGCCCTGTGCATAGTGCTGCTGGACGGCGCGTGTATACCGCCGCAGCGTCTCCGAGCGGGAGCCCTTGCGAATGCCGCAGGTCTGCAGGTCAAGCAGCAGCTCCAGTTCCCACTGGGTGAAGGTGTTTCGCCGGACCGATCCGCCGAGGATGTCCTGCACCAGCTGATGAAGCGCCGTCATTTCCGATTGTTCTGTCTTGCTTTCGCCCATAACAAAAGGTGCTTCAACGTAAAGGAAAATCTTAGATTTGTTTGCGAGAGAGCAACGCCGGCCGCCACTACCCAAGCGAGGCAGTATTGTCCCTTTTCTTCTTTTCGGACGTCTGGCCATATTTTCTGGGAACGTTGGGCCTCGTGCTGCTCCTGAGCGGCATGGACGATCTCGTGCCCTCACTTATATGCCTCTGGTTCAAGTACGTCCGGCGTCTGCATCTTCGCTATGTGCCGCCCCCGGAACTGATCCGGGAGCGCAGGATCGCGATCTTCGTTCCCTGCTGGAAGGAAGCGGCGGTGATTGCGAATATGGTGCGGCACAACATCAGCGCCATTCGCTATCGTCACTACGACTTCTTTCTTGGCGTTTACCCAAATGACAAAGCAACGGGAGTAGTGGCGCAACAGCTCGCACAAACCTTTCGGAATGTACACGTCTCCGTGTGTCCGCGTCCCGGGCCGACTTCCAAGGCCGACTGTCTGAATTCCATTTACCAGCGCATGTGTACGTACGAACAGGAGGAGACGGTGTATTTCGACACCGTGCTCCTGCATGACGCCGAGGACCTGATCCATCCCGAGGCGCTTTCTGTAATCAGCCGTGAGCGCGCCCGTAACGCCATGGTGCAGGTGCCCGTATTACCCCTGAAAACGCCCGTCACCGAACTGACACACGGCTGTTATTGCGACGATTTCGCTGAGTACGCAAGCGTCGACATGCGCGCGCGGCAGTTCAGCGGTTCATTTATCCCGTCCTGTGGCGTGGGAACCGGCTTGGCGCGGCACATCCTGCAGCGTCTCGCCGAAGAGCGTAAAGGTTTGATCTTCGATCCTGCCAGCCTCACCGAGGACTACGAAACCGGCGTCTATGTCTTCA
>CBAAAA010000466.1:0-4171 GCA_964658695.1 uncultured Solirubrobacteraceae bacterium
TACCGGTGCAAGCGCCGTTCTTGAGGTTGCAATCTCCATAGGAGGAGTCCGGCGCGCTGAATTGTGGAGTGTTGCCAATGTTGAAGGACTCGCCGCGGAGCTGAACACGGACGCGTTCAGTGATCGGGAAGTCTTTAAAGATCGAAAAATCCACGTTTCGTGTAGGCGGCGCATAATTGGTCTGGAGACCGAGGGTTCCTTGAGACAGCGGGCTCGGAGCAGCGATGTTGGCGGTGTTGAACCACTCAGATGGCCGACGTCCTCCCGAAGGCGCCTGATCAGCAGAGGAGCCAATCAGATCGGCTCCGCAACCAGCCTCAGCACCGGATTCGAGCTGGCATCCGCTGGCGTTGATGGTATAGGGCTGGCCAGTATGGAAGGTAGCGAGGCTGTTCAGCTGCCAACTTCCAAGGGCGATATCCACAACGCGGTTCAGGTTATTGCCGTACTTCTTTCCTTTTCCGAAGGGAATCTCGTAGTTCACGCCGGTTGTGAAGTTATGCCGGATGTCCCACGAGGCGTTAGTGTACGACTTGTTGTAGTTCAGCGGGTCATAGTTGAACAGGTTCGATGAGCCGGACAGAGTGGTGCCAGAGTTAGCGAGAGCATGGCCGTAGGTGTAGCTGGCGGTAAATTGCAGTCCATTGCTGGTGCGCTTCTGAAGGTAGGCGGTCAACGCATTGTAGTTGCCGACGCCGAAAGTTGCGGTTCCGGAGACGCTACCTATATCCGGGTAAAGTCGAAGAGCGTTACAGGTGATGGCCGAGTTCGTAGTGTAGACATTCGGGCAAGCGTTCGTGTCGGGCTGCAGCAACTGGTGAGCCGAGTGGTTGCCCAGGTAGCCGACAGAGAGGGCCATCTGGCCAGGCAGTTCTCGTTGCACGGTGAGGTTCCACTCCTGAACCATGGGATTTAGGAAGTCGTTGGCGACGCTACGGAATTGTAACGAGGAGACCGGGAAGCCGGTGAAAACATTCGTCGGATACCCGACAGAGACTCCGCCGGTCGGCGCGCCATTTGCAAAGAACGGATCGGGCTGAAACTGACTGACTCCAGCGGGGCGATTCAGCTGCGGCGACTCGTTGAACGGGGCCGACTCACCACGATTGGGGTTGCCGCCCTGGTTTTCTTCACCGCCGTAGAACATGCCGAAGAAGCCGCGGATCACGGTCTTATTTTGGGGGTTGTAGGCGAATCCAACACGGGGTCCGATATCGGCTTTGTCCCAGGGGATCATGTAGCTGTTTACCAAACCGCGCGAGACTTTGACGTTGGGGAATAGCGCGGGGAAGGTCACTCCGTCAACGGTTGCCGGCGTATTGAAGTTGGGGGGCAGAGGTGTGTTCTGCGCCTTGCCCCGTGGAATGTAGAGGGTGAGGGTGTTGATGTCGAAGTTCGACTGACGGCCAAATTGCTCGCCAATCGGGCTAAACAGCTCATACCGGACGCCGAGGTTGAGGGTCAACTTCGGGGTCACTTTCCAGGTGTCCTGGAAGTATCCGGCATAACCCTGTTTCGTGGATGAAACGAAGTTCGTAGTCGAGATCTGACCATTGTTGACGCTTCCGAGCAGGAACGAGGCCAACTCATCACCAGTGTCGGCAGTAAAAGTACCGTTCGAACCGCCGTCCGACAGAAGCGACGGATAGGAGGTCTCCGTGCGCGCGAAGTTCAATTCACCGTGCGGGTACGGGAACTGGAAGAAGGGAAAGTGCAGTTCGCGGAACTCACCGCCGACTTTGATGGAATGAACGCCCTTCACGATCGATAGATTTTCGATGAAGTCCCACTCGTTGTTGTATTCCTTGGTGGGCAGCCAGTCGTTAGCGCCGACCTGACTGTAGCGTCCAAGTCCGATCTGCGGCAGGCCGCCGTTACCGGCGACGGTCGGGTCGTAGCCGCCGATTCCCAGGGCTTTGAATTCGTCGGTACTGGAGTTGCCTTGTGAACGGGAGGTGACCAACCGGCTGAAGCCAACACGCGCCTCGTTCACCAAAGTGGGCGAGAAGATGTGTGTCCAGCTGATCATGGCGTTACGACCAAGGTCAGTCTCACCCGTGCCATTAAAGTTGCTGGCATCGAGGGCGCCCGGGAAGGGCTGAATGGAGGTTTTCGCAGTGTTGGTCCAGCTTAAGCTCCCGAAAATGCTGTTGTTGTCATTCAACTTGTAGTCGACGCGGCCGTCGCCCTGATCAGTATTCAAAGCGCCCGGCGTGGTTACGAAATAGTCATTTGTCGGGACGCCGCCAACAAGTAAAGCCTGATTAGTGGACGGGTACATCTGGGCGAGCTTGTACGAAACCGGATCCATCTGGGAAGGAAGGATCCTGTTGCCGGCAAACGGGGTTCGTGTGTACACAGGGGTCGCCCCGGTGAGCGGAGTCAGGCCGGACGAACAGCCGCTGAGACACGAGGTCGATCGCGGATCGAAAATCTCGTTTTGGAGTATGGTCTGCCCGTTTTGAGTGCCGACCGTACCACCGAGAAGACTGGAGAAATCGCCATTTCTCATAGCCGCTGTGGGGATGGTGTAAAAGCCGCCGTATCCGAGGTTCTGAATGGTACCGCCAGCGGTCGCGATGCGAGTTCCCTGGTAATCACCGAACATGAACAATTTGTTCTTGATGATCGGGCCGCCGAGAGTTGCGCCGAACTGATTCTGCTTAAAAGGATCGCGCGGGTTCCCCGCCAGGTTGTTTTCCCAGCGATTGGCATCGAGAATAGTGTTTTGGAAAATCTCAAAAAGAGTTCCGTGCACCTGATTGGTGCCGGACTTGATGGTGATATCGACGATGCCGCCGGCGGCGCGTCCGTACTCAGGACTGGCGCCGTTGGTGATCACCTGCATGTCACCGATCGCATCGACCGAAGGCCCAATAACGAAAGACGTCTGATTTAGGAAGTCGATCACGTTGACGTTGTTATCCACGCCATTGATCAGGAAATTGTTTTCACCGGTGGACCGTACACCGTTGGCGGAGAAGTCGCCGCCCAGGGCTCCTCGAGCGCCGTTCTCCGCAGGCAGGACGCCGGGCGTAAGACGTGCCAGGAAGGTAAAGGTGCGCTGTCCGCCGAGCGGCAGCTCAGACACCTGCTGGCTGCTGAGCGTCTGCCCGACCGCTTGAGACTCGGTCTGCAAGAGCGGCGCCGCAGCAGTCACTTCGATCGTCTGGGAAGCGTTTCCTACCTGCAGCGCGATGTTTGCACTGGATACCTCGCCGGGGTTAACGAGAATGCCCTTCTGCTCCGACCTTTGAAAACCGGCAGCTTCGATTGAGATTGTGTACGTGCCCGGCTGTACGGCTGGAATGGAGAACACGCCCGCCTCGGTGCTAATGGTCTGAGACGCTACACCTGTAGCATCATTGGTCGCGCTAACTTTGGCGTTTGCGATGGCGGATCCGGACGGATCAGTCACTGTGCCGGTGATGGTTCCTAAATCCCGCTGCCCGAAAGCAAGAGCAGCGAAGACCAGGAATGTGAGAAAAATGGACGCAAGTCCTGTAAGCCTACGTGGCATACTTATTCACCCCTACGAAGCCTGAAGCTAAAATACTAGAAACTGGCATCGACTGTACCACACGTAAGCGCTTGCATCAAGTAGTTTTTACGGGAAAAATACTAATGCAACGAAGAGCAGCAAGTTGCTGACGGGGAACGGCTTCCTAATAGGCCGATGGCGAAGAGGGCTATACTTAGCGCGTCCATGTGGATTCGCGCCGCTTTGATCGGCTTGTGTGTTCTCGGCGCGGCAGCGGTGGCGATCCCTTCGTTTGCAGTGAAGTTTGCGGATATTGCCGCAGCCTCCGGACTGAAAGTGGTGAACGTCTACGGCGGGTTATGGCAAAAGGATTACATTCTCGAGACGACCGGAAACGGCGCGGCTGTTTTTGACTACGACGGCGACGGACGAAACGATATTTTCATCGCCAACGGTACGCGGCAACACGTGCTGGAAGAGGGGGGACATCGGACAGCTTCCCCGCCGCAGCTTTATCACAATGAAGGAAACGGGCACTTTCGGGAAGTCGCGGCACAGGCCGGGATTACGCATTCCGGCTGGCAGCAGGGGGCCTGTGTTGGCGATTTTGATAATGACGGACACCCCGACCTTTTTGTGACCGAATACGGGCATAATGTCCTCTATCGCAACCGGGGAGACGGGCGTTTT
>CBAAAA010000467.1:0-4157 GCA_964658695.1 uncultured Solirubrobacteraceae bacterium
TCTGCAGCGCCCGCTCCATTTTGGCTTTGACATTGTCGTTCACTCCGCGACGAAGTACATTGGCGGGCATTCAGATCTGGTGGGTGGCGTTGCCGTGGTCGCGAATCCGGAGTTAGGAGAACGGTTAGCCTTTCTGCAGAACGCCATTGGCGCCATTGCGGGACCGTTCGATTCTTTTCTGGCTTTACGCGGATTGAAGACCTTGCATTTGCGGATGGAGCGGCACTGTTCGAACGCGCTGCGACTTGCGGACTGGCTCTCAGCGCATCCGTGCGTCGAGCAGGTTTTATACCCGGGGCTGAAGACGCACCCTGATCATGCCCTCGCGGCGCGGCAGATGAGCGCCTTCGGGGGAATGCTCTCGGTCATCCTGAAAGGCGACATCGAGTATGCCAGACGAGTGCTCGAGAGATGTGAAATTTTTGCGTTAGCTGAGAGTCTCGGTGGAGTCGAAAGCCTGATTGAACATCCGGCAATTATGACGCACGCGTCCATTCCGGCGGAGACCCGGCGTTCCCTCGGGATCTCGGACACACTGATCCGCATTTCTGTAGGTGTTGAGGACTTTGAAGATCTGCGGCAGGATCTGGAGAGTGCGCTGGCGGGTTAGACAAAGTCGAAGGGCCGGCATAAAAAAGACCCTTCCCGATACGCTTTGGTCTCGGGAAGGGCGTTGGTGAAACAACCACCGAAGAAAGTAAGAAAGTATTGAGGAACCCGCGCAAAACGGGCACGTAACCGGGCCCTTTGCGCTAGTGGGTGACGCTGAGGCTTGCGTAAGTGCGAGCTCCGCTTTGATAGCCGACGCCGACCACTGAGTTCAGTTGCGTGTTGGGAACGCTGGCCGGCGCTGTGAAGAGACCGGCACTAACGGTTCCTGTTCCTTTTGCCATCTGCCAGTAGTAACTGACGTCTGGCATGTACCAGTTCACCATGTAGAGCTGCAGTGAACTGCCGGCAGGTAAAGTGGTCTGGGTTTGCGTATCGACCGCGAGGTGCGGGGCGGAGGCATCCGGGGTGATCGTAAGTCCATTGATAATTGGAATGGAATGCCCTAACTGGTTTGTAATGACCCGCATCGCGATGATCAGGTTGGTATCTTTCACAACCGCGGGAATGTATTCGGTCGCCGGCGTGCGGCCCTGATGGTTAGTTAGTACACCGAAGTCGAAGTTATGCGCGCCGATCTGCTGCTGCGCCCAGAGATTAAGACCCTCGAGGTCAAGGTCTCCGTCGAAGTTACTGGCGGGGTTGTAAGTGCCGCTATTGTTCGGAACGCAGTTCATAATTCCGATTTTGTAGTTGCCGTTCGGAACATGGAATCGATACACGATATCGTCGCCCCAGCCATGCGTTGAAGTTTCCCATATGCCCGCGTTCGGCATGTTGTTGTACTCGCCGTTGCTTCCATAGGCATCGTTTTGCATTTCAAAGCTGCCGGTTTCGAAACCCAGATCGGGGAGCCAGATGTTACCGCTATCGTCCATGGTGCTGCTGGTGCTGCCGGAGTCAATCCGGATCTGCCCGGGAGGAATCAGCGTCACCGCTAAGCTGGTGCTTGCATTCGGGTCGTAGACGCTGGTGATCGTGATGGTTGCGCTCTGGGTGAGCGACGTGAGGCTGGCGGGCGCTATATAGGCTCCGCTGGACGAGATCGTACCGGCGCCAGTCGCTGGACTGATGGACCAGGTGACCGCGTGATTGCCGGCCCCGTTGATCCAATACGGTACGTTGAAGGCCGGCGTACCAGCCTGAACGACAATACTTGGATCTGGGGTTCCAATCATAGTCGGCTGAATCGCGATCGGAACAACCACCTGATTGGTTGGATTTACAGCATCCGTAATCGTCAATAAAGCCTGATTGGCCGGCGTCTCATACGGGTTGGATGGATTTACCTGATGCGAACTGCTGGACAAGATCAAACTGGACTCGTCCACAACATCGAAATCCGCGTAGGTGACCTGACCGTTGATGTGATTGATTGCCGACACGATGGATGGATTCTCAGTAACATCACTTGATAGTGTGATGCTGCCTTCGCTCCCGACATCGGCAAGGAACATTCCGTATTGCTGGAGTGCTTTGAGCACAACTTGTGCAGCCGGCGGGTAGGAGGAGATGTCGAAGCCCGATTTCAGCCTGAAGCGAGCTCCCATGGGAGGCGCCCCATACTGAGCTCCGGTACTGCTGACCGCGGGCCAGATGTTCTGATTAGAAATACAGCCGAGACAGGTGGTAAAGCGGAGAGCATGGTTTATCTGCCCGGCAAGAATCTCACTCAAATGTACGGTAAGCGGAGCGAGAGGAAGGCCGGCAGCGTCTGTGGTGCCGTCTGCTGGCTGGCTGTAACTAGTGGATAAGTAAGTGTATCCACTGTTCGCCCGGCAATTGGAGCAGTAAGGATTCGGATCGCCGTCCTGGTACGTTTCGTAGAACTGGCAAGTCTGGTGGTTCACCGACAAAACATGATGATCATTGCCGCCATCAGTCGCGTACGTGCCACCCTCACGTTTCTTATTCACTGTCGGAATTTGAAAAGGAGTCCCGTTATAACCGCTCGAGTAGTAGAAGGTTGTTGGTATAGCGGGGACCGTGTTATCGATCACATTGGTTCCCCACTGATAGGCGAACCAGATGCCAACCGAAGTCATATACGGCGCCCATGCGGTCGAATTCGCATTCACCGGCAGATGGTCGATTCGAGTATTGAATACCGAATCGCTGGGGAGCACCATGCAGCCATTCAGGACATGCTGGGGAGCGATGTTGGGAGCTTTGAAGCTGGTGGCAGTACCGCTGGACGCGCTAATTGCGCCAACTCCTGAAAGTCGAAATGTTACCGGCCGGTCGGCAGTGATTTTGATTGAAGCCCCTTCGTTGACAACAGGAGCGCTCGGCGTAACCGTGAGTGATTGCGCACAGGCAAAAACAGGTATAAAAAGTAAGATAGCCCTCATCAATATTGACACCATTTTTCTGGCCCAGGAAATACCTTGGGACCTCTTCAGCCACAAACATTCGGACGGAACAAGGTGCTGGATTCCGGGTCTGTCCAGAGCTGGAGTAAATTGGAATAAAACAAGAAACCTGAGTCCGCCGTCATGAATAGCTCCCGAGAAAGTTCTTGGGTTTTTGGAGTTGTAAGATTAACTCCAATTGTTAGTGCGTGATGGATGGTAGTTTTCTAATCAGAAATGCCTTGTGAGAACGGGCTTTCCCTATCACGGGAATGATCGAGACGGGAAGGTGGTGAGAGAAGGCGCGAACAGAGGACCACTCGGGCACAATGCTGGTAAGTCGTGCCCAGTAGCGGATAACAGGCGACGCAGCGGCGCCGGTGAATGGAGTTTAACCGGTTACTCAGTCAACCGTCCGATCGAGGGAACGTCATGGAGAGTAGAGCAGGCCGGAGAGCCTGCCAGGAGGAGAAAAAATGAATAGCAAGATTGTCTCGGCCGCACTTTCCGGACTGTTCGGGGTTGGCGTGATGCTGGCTTCGCCACTACCCGGGCAAACGACGGACGGCTCCAAGACTCAGCCACAACAAAGCGAACCGGCCCAGCCCCGCCAGGCCGATCCCGCAAGACAGCTTCGGATGTTGACGAAGCGTCTGAACTTGAATGCGGATCAGCAGAACCAGATCCTGCCGGTTTTGAACGACCGTGCGCAACAGATGCAGGCTATCCGCTCGGATGCGTCGCTCTCGCAAAAAGACCGCCACGCGAAGATGAGCGCGGTCCGTCAGGACACGGAAGCCCGGATCACCGCGGTACTAACTGCCGACCAGAAACAGACGTATGAGGAGATGCAACAGCAGATGCGGGAACGGGCGCGACAGAATCGCCAGGGAAGCGGGAGCTAACGCGAGATTCTGACTCGTTTGTGGCGGGCGGTTTCTCCCGAGAGAATGTCCACGTGGCCCTTGGGAACTCCGAAGAAGTCGCCCAGCAAACGCCGCAGCTCTTCGTTGGCTCTCCCTTTTTCCGGAATGGCGGCAAGCTTCGCCTGAAGCACGTTTTCAAGAGTGAGACCAGCCACCTCACTCTTCGAACAACGCGGTGTCACTCTTACTTTGAGGATCAAAAAGCCATCATCGAGCAACTGTTGGCGCAGAGCGTCTGAGCATTTCACAGCGCAACCCTTCAGCAGATCGG
>CBAAAA010000468.1:0-4148 GCA_964658695.1 uncultured Solirubrobacteraceae bacterium
AGATCATTGAAGGAATCAGCGGCCGCAGTCTTAACTTGAAAATCCGCAGTTTCCGTAAATCCGCGAAGACAGATAACCATGGCCGGAGTTGAGTCAAGACGATGTCCAGCAGGAGAAAGAGGATTCCCATTCGGCTCGACGAGAGAACTATACCGGTTGCAATTAGCCAATGAGTAGATCGCAAAGTGCGAGTCGGAAGCAGGGGGCATCTATTCCTGATTAGGGAACCTGTAAAAACAAATCCGATCAACAAGTATGTTGCGAAATAGGATGGTTCATAACTGAAGCCGTTTACTCTGGCGAGCTGGCCTGGAATCCACCATTGCGTCACAAAGAATCCACCCATTCCTGACAGAGGCAGAATAAATTGCGCGACTCCGAAGCCCGCTACCAATGCGAATGACCGTACATACCAACGCACAATCCTCGTCACCAGTTTCAGATCGTCGCTGAATAGCTGGACGAAAGAGAAGAGGAGACTGATGTTGAGCACCAGCCAAAGACAGTAACCAAGACTTTTCGGCCAGAACGCAGTGACCGGAACAAAGGCAGCCTGGAAGAGAAGCCAGAGACAGAGCGGTAATAAGCCAAGAACCGGCCGCCGGCCGCCTCGGACTGCTTTGACGGTGGCCAAAAAGAGCAGCCCTGGCGTGATCATCTGACAGAACCGGTAGTTTCCTCCCGCCTCGAGTATCAGAAAAATATCGAAAGAGCTGGTGAGGATAATGCAGACGGCGATCGCGAGTGCGATCTGAGTTAAAGGCCTGCTGAAGCGTACACGCTGAAACGGTTTCATGACCTCGGCTTGTCAGTAAGAAGAACGAAAGCACCGGAGGCCAAGGCGCCGAACAAAGCGCCCAGTGTAATGATCAGGATCCGGGGAGGCCAACTCCGCCTCTCAGGAACAACAGCGCTATCGACCAGCTGAATCATCGGCGCGGCTTTTGCCTCATCTAACCGCGCGGCTTCATATTCCTTTGCCAGAACCTCGTAGAGGCTTTCATGGTACTTCACCTCTCGGTATTTGCGGAGATATTCCAGTCCAGCTTGTGGAAGCTTTCCGACCGGCAAATCGGGCGCCCCGTCGATGTGCTCACCGCGCTCGAGTGTGGACAATTCGGAACGGAGCGCGCCAAGTTCCCGGTTCACCATCTGATAACGCGGGTTGTCGTCCGACACGTAGGTGCGCATTCCAGCCAGCTGTGCTTCGCGCGTCAGCACCTCCGCATGCAATTGAGCAGCAGACCGGATGAGAGCTTCAGCCTGCCCGGTCGGCACCACCAGTCCGGTGACTTGCTGAGTATCGCGTAGCGCCACTTCCGCTGACGCCAGCAAGCCTTTCTCCTTCGCTACCTGCCCTTCAAAAAACAAGCGCCGCTGTGATGCTTCGGTGAGAGCGACGGTGGCGTTTCGAAGTGACAATTCTTCAACGTAGGCGTTTGCAAGTTGAGCCGCTCTCTTCGCATCGCGATCGTCAACTGTGATGTGAATGAGAGTATCCTTTCCGGTCTTGATGCTGGTTCTGCGAGCCAGGCGCTTGCGAGCCTTCTGGTAATATGTTTCGTCATACACCTCCCGTAAGTGGAATCGGTTGATGAGCGCATCGGCGATCGTCCGGCTTTCAAGGATGCCGACATATAAATCTGCGGGATTGCGAAGTCCGAACCCTGCGAGCAGACTCAAGCCTGAGAGCCCGGCGCCTCCGCCGGCAAGCTGCGCCACTGACGACAGGGAGGGTTGCGGCTGCTGCGGGGTGAGGATTACCGCTTCTGCAGTGTATTCCACGGGAATGAGAAACGCAGCCGCCAGTGAAACACATGCCGCAACAGCCACTGCCGAGATGATGGTACGCATTCGTCTACGAAGAGTGGAGAACATCTCCGTGATTGAGATCTCGCCATCCTGTTCTACAAATGCGGTTGAATCGAGCAGTCTCTTGCGCTCTGTCTCTTCGGTCGTCATCTCCGTGGCCCTTTTCTGCTAATGCAAGACATTGATGGCCGCAGCTCCGAGACCGAAGTTACTTAGGATTTGCGACCAGTCAATCAGACTTCGAACAAACGTCGTCCGATTGAGATAAGTCGGTACCACCAGCGTGTCGCCAGGGTACATTGCGAGCGAGTCGAAACTGTTCGCGAACAGCACAGGATTGGATCGGCGGCTAATGACAGAACCATCGGCTCGAACGACAAACATGTGACTGCGGTCCGCATTTCGGGATGGGCCGCCTGCTTTCTTCAGGTAATCGCCCGTGCGGTAGTCCTGCTCATACAAAAAGGAACTCTGTTCATATACCGTTCCAATGACGTTTACGGTAGAGGGACGGCTTGGCACAAAGAGACGGTCGCCGTTTTCGAGCGATAGAGCGGGAAAGGCTTTAATACCCTGATCCTCTGGCGTCATATTTAAGACGACTCGCCCATTCATGGCGACCTTCCTGAGGCGATCCACCATCTCGTGTTGGCTTGAGAGCGACGTCTGCGCGGTTGCCGCCTGCTGTGGAGAGGTAACCCGACTCGATAAGTTCGAGGCGGCATCGCTTATCTCACTCTCCAGACGGTCGAGGAAGTCGTTGTATCGTTTCTGCTGCTCCCGCCGCGTCGATTCCCGGGTAAACTGTGAACCGTAGATATAGGCGTCGGAAGTTAAGCCACCGGCTCGCGCAAGGACTTGCCGCAGGGTTTCGCCCGGCATGACGGTGTATAAACCAGCCATCGATACTTCGCCCTCAATTCTTACCTGCGTTCGCTGTTGAGAGTGCGGTACGGAGAAATCGGCCTTTGAGAAGATCGTCACAACGTCGCCTGGAAGAAGCTGCAGGTTCTGCGTCGAGTCGCGAAGGAGCACCAGCTTACCAAGATTGAATGCGATGGTTCGGGTAGCCAATGTCTCCCGGTCGGTTCGCTCGATTACGGCGTACTCCCAGTTGATCTCAGGAACGGCCGGCTCCACTGTGTAGCGCGGGTTAAAGGTTCGAACGGGGGAAACGTTTTCTGGGCCCATGGCTGCTCCCAGCGACGCGTCGCCTTGCGTGTTTCTTTTTTGCTCCTGAAAAGTGGTTTGCGATGTGCTCCCCCTGGGGACGACCGAAGAGACCTGATGAATGCCCGCACCCGTCCCGTTGGTCGCATCCGACTGAGACGTTGGGTCCGCGCTCGTAGAATCGTTCTCATCACTCTGTTCCTCCGCGGTTCCTAGCGAGTTGCGCGCCGCCCAGTAATCCCGGGTGAGAAGAGCTTCCTTATCGGGAATCAGGTTTTCCAATCGCATACCTTCCCTCCACGGACGTCTCCCCGGATTGGCTACGTTTCCGCGTAGCGTCACTGCATTCTCAAAACGTGGCACAATTTGCAGCAGCCGGATAATGTCCCCGTTCTGCAGCTCGGTCCTTAGTCCTTCTGAGTTCATTGATACGTGGAGCACCTGCAGAGCGGAACCGTCGTTAACACGCTCGATTTGCGCCTGTTTGATGAAAGCGAGAGAGGATAGGCCGTCGGCGGTCTGTAGCGCATCAGCCAACGTTGTGCCGGGTTTCAGCTCATAAATACCAGGAAACCCAACACTACCCGCTACCGCAATGCGGGGTCCCGCCGCGGGAATAAACAGAACGTCGCCTGGCGCCAACTGTTCATCGTGGGATTTATCGCCGCTGACGAGCAATTGGTAAAGGTCGAAGTGCGAAATGACTCTGCCTTGCCGCTTCAATTGGATATCCCTCATGGAGCCACGCGACGATGGGCCGCCGGATGAAAAGAGGGCGTTCACCAAAGTGCTGAAAGAGCTTACCGTGTAGCTGCCTGGACGACGTGCGTTTCCGACTACGAAGATCTGGATAGAGTGGAGCCGCGAGAGTGTCACGCTCACGTCGAAGCTTCGATAAAAATGTAAGAGCCGCGATTTGATGACAGAAGCGGCCTGCGTATAAGTCATTCCTTCGACTGCCGTCGGACCGGCGTCCGGCAAGATGATTTGCCCTGTGCTGGTCACCGGAATCCGTCGTGAAAAGTTCAGTTCCCCCCAAATTGTTACCTGCAGTTCGTCTCCTGCCGCGATCGCATACCCTGCACTGACGGGTGCATGATCAAGTGGCGCAAATGTGGCGGGGACGTGCTCAAACAGAGACGCGCCGAAGATCGGCAGCATCTTGC
>CBAAAA010000469.1:0-4128 GCA_964658695.1 uncultured Solirubrobacteraceae bacterium
AGCGCAGCCGGCAGCTGACGGCCTCAAGCGAAAGGGTCATTCGGCGTGACACCAGGGCAAGCAAAACCGGTTGTCGTCAACGATTCATTGGTGGAGATCCTTTCCGACGAAAGAAGACACCAGTTTCAGCAGTTCGACGCTCTCGAACTCACACCGGAAGTGTTTGCCGAACTGCTGGGGCCCGAGGTATGGGCGCAGGTCTTGCGTACTTACGCGAACACCACGGGAGTGGCGGTTACCATGACGGACGCCGACGGTCGCCAAATGGGCAGCTGCCACAATCCCCAGCCGGTATGGTTGCTGGCGCACGACGGAAAATCGGATTCGGGCGGATGTCCCTTTTGCCTGGGATCCGGGTCCGCCTCTTGCAACGCGGCGAAGGAAGCCTTGCGTACTGGCCAGGTGACGATGTCACGTGACCCGGCCGGTCTGGCGCATCTGGCGGCGCCCTTGACATTCGGCAACCGGCGACTGGGAGTGCTGTTGGCCGGTCAGGTTTTCGATCGCTATCCCGAGCCGCTACTCCTGCGGCGCTTCGCCAGAGACCTTGGACTTTCCGAGCAGGCGCTCTGGAGTATAGCCATCGAACAGATGCCGGTGAGCGCCGTCACGTTGTCAATGTATGGTCAGACCCTCAAAATCCTGGGCGAGACCTTCGTACGGCAACGCTACTCAGGCATGCTTGCCCGAAATCTCCAGGCCCGCACGGAATCGCTCGTCGCATCGAACGAAGCCCTGAGAAGAGCGAACGAGAGCCTGCGGGAGTTTGCCTACGCGGCAAGTCATGACCTGCAGGAGCCGCTCCGCATGATTTCGCTGCAGGGTCAACTGCTTCAGCGAGGGTATCGGGAGCAACTCGACGCTGGAGCCAACGAACACATAGACGGCATGATCGAATCTGCCAGGCGTATGACGATGCTTGTGAGCGACCTTCTTACCTTCACTCGCACCGCCAGCGATTTTGCATTGCCGAAAACGGCTGTTGACGCCAACCTGGCCCTCGAAACGGTGCTCTCTATTCTGGCGGGTGCGATCGAAGAGCACAATGCCGTAATCACCCATGGAGACCTTCCCTCGGTACGCGTGCTGTTCATCCATCTGCAACAGCTGTTTCAGAACCTCATCAGTAACTCTCTTAAGTACCGCAACCTGGAAGAGCCGCCCCGAATTCATGTCTCAGCCGGGCAGAGCGGTGACAGATTCACCTTTTCGGTCGCCGACAACGGCATCGGGATCGACCAGCGCTATGCCGTCCGGGTGTTCGGCATCTTTAAGCGCCTGCACACGAAGGAGAAATATACGGGGACCGGAATCGGGCTAGCCCTGTGCAAGAAGATCGTCGAAAGTTATAAAGGCCACATCTGGGTAGAGTCTGAACTCGGCAAAGGCGCCATCTTCCGATTCGACTTGCCCGAATGAATCAGAACGTCAAAATGAACGAACTCATGACACGCCAGGACTTGATCCTCCTGGCCGAAGACAATCCCATGGATGCCCTGGTCATTCGGCAATCTCTGGTTGAATATGCCGTCGAGCATACGATGCTGATCATGCAAGACGGCGAAGAAGCCATCGAATACTTCGATCATATCGAGGCCGACGAAGCCGAGGCGGCTCCGGATCTACTGCTGCTGGATCTCAACCTTCCGAAACGAGACGGCCGCGAGATACTTGAGCGAGTCAGGCACAGTGTAAGATCCTGCAATACGCCGGTGGTGATTGTCACATCATCCGATTCAACAGAGGACCGTGACATGGCGCGTGACCTGCATGCGACGGAGTACTTCCTGAAGGTTCAGGACCTCGACGAATACCTGAAGCTTGGCGCGGTGGTAAAGCGCCTGCTGAGTCACCGTTCCTCGCTGGGGGCTAGCGGGTGAACTTCCCGGTATGTCTCGCAAGCCGTCGCTGATCCGGTTACAACGAATGATGACCATCGACTGAGGTCCGCGAGCTACCGGAATGGATCGTTTAAGACTGACTAACTCGACCCTGCCCGGCCGGCCTCCAACTTCGATGCGCCAAGTGCTGGCAGCCCATCTCTCAACAGGGAACTGAGACGCTCACCAAAACTACTGTTCCAAACTCGCTTCTGGACGTTGCAGTCGAACAGGCAGTTCAATGGTACGTCCATTTCGAACAACCGACAGGGTGATGGTGTCACCGACGCGTTTGCGTGTATAAGCCCGCACCAGGGCATCTTCGCGATCGACCGCCGCTCCGTCGACCGCTACGATCAGGTCTCCACCCACTCCGAGTTCATTGTTGCCGACAATAATGACTTCGCGCGCGCCTCGCAGTCCCGCTGCAAACTCGGATGATCCCGGGCTGACCTGCTGCACGAGCAGACCGCCTCGCCGGGGAAGGCTCAAAGCCTCCGCCAGGTCTCCCGCCACATACTCCGTGCTGACCCCGACTCTCGGCCGTTCCGTGATGCGGCCGGCCTGGTAGTCACTGAGCAGAGCCTTCGCCCGGTTGATGGGCATCGCAAACCCGATGCCGAGATTCGTTTCGCCCAGGATCGCGGTGTTGATACCGATCACGTCTCCATTCGAATCGAGCAGTGGACCGCCGCTATTGCCGCCATTAATCGCCGCGTCGGTCTGAATCATGCCCTCCAGCTGTCCGCTCCCCTCGCTCTGAATCGCACGCCCGATGGAACTGACCACTCCGACGGTCAACGTTCCTTCGAGTCCAAACGGATCTCCGATAGCCAGCACCTTCTGTCCCACTTGCAGGCGCTCGGAATCACCCAAACGGAGGAACTGCACTTTGTTCTTCGGATCGATTTTGATCAACGCCAGATCGTCGGAGCGATCCGTATCCACCGCACGCCCGGTGTAGCGGGTCTGATCGGTAAGCGTCACTTGTATCTGGCTGCTTCCGGAAATGACATGAAAGTTGGTGAGAATAAAGCCATCCTCATTGACCAGAAAACCCGATCCGAGGCTCTTGGAAGCCACCTGCTGGTAGAAGAAGTCACGACGCACCGTGGTACTCGTGACATACACCGTAGCCAGCCGGGCGCGCTTATAAATGTCAATGTTGTTCTGTTCGTCGACGGTGAGTCCGGCTCCGTGCACGGTCGCCGGCTCCGACCACTTCAGTCCCGAGCGGAACAGCGGTGCGGCCATTGAGCGGAAACTCCAATTAGCCCGCGACGTCAACCAGATAAAGCAGAACAGGAGGGCGACGCTCCAGACTAAAACTCGTGCTCTCATTGCGTATTGTTTTTGCCAATATCGTTCGCTAACGTTCGAAGATTCCGATAGATTGCCTCAACGCTACTAGAGGTGTCCGACTTTGAGCCGCTGGTATCCACAAGGTAGTCCGCGTACTTCATTTTCTCTTCTGCCGGCAGTTGCTTTTCCAATCGCTCCAGCACTTCCTCCCGCGTCACGTGATCGCGCTTCAAGGCCCGGGCAATCTGCGTCTCACGGTCGCAGACTACGAGTACCAACCGGTCGAAAAACTTGTATCTTCCTGTCTCTATGAGGATAGCGGCTTCGACGACCCCTATGCTCGCTGGATCCTTATCGGCCACCTCTGCCAGCCTCCGTTCTTCGAGACGGAAGACGGCCGGATGAACGATGGCAGTCAATCGATCCAGCAACTCACTCGAGCGGAACACCACGCTACCCAGTTTCTTGCGGTCGATGAGGCCGTTTCCATTCAAAATACCCTCACCGAACGCTTCAAGCACCGGCGCATACGCCTCGCCGCCTGGCAGCAGCACCTCGTGTCCCAATTTGTCCGCATAAATCACGTGACAGCCCAGCCGTTCCAACTCCTGCGCAACGTATGACTTTCCACTCGCGTAGCCGCCGGTGAGTCCAACTTTGATCACACTGGTCCCTTCTCGGATGCTCCAAATGACTAAAAGAGGTGCTGCTCGGCCAGATGAACGGTGTTCGACATCAGCATCGCAATTGTCAGCGGCCCCACTCCACCGGGAACGGGAGTGTACGCGGAGGAGATTTCCTCCATCGCGCACGGCTCTACGTCTCCAACCAAGGTCCGCCCGTTCTTCTGAAACGCTGCCCAGCGAGCGGCATCGTGCCCGATCAGTTTCTTAGCGAAGGCCTCATCCGTAATCCGATTCATACCGACGTCCACAACCACCGCACC
>CBAAAA010000470.1:0-4103 GCA_964658695.1 uncultured Solirubrobacteraceae bacterium
GCCTCGGCTCTGTCGTGCCTTCGAAGATTTATGGACTGATGGCCGCCGGGCGTCCGGTTCTGTTCATCGGGCCAGAGGCCTCGACCGTCGCGCAGGTCATCCGCCGCTTTGGATGTGGTTGGCATATCTCTTGCGGAGATGCAGCTGGTCTGTGCCGTCTCTTGCGCTCGCTCGCCGACCATCCGGACCAGGTGATCGAAGCAGGCAGGCGGGGGAGGCAGGCGTTCCTCCGTCATTACGACCGTCCCGCCGGGGTTGCTCGTATCTGCCGGTTAATCGGCGCCGAAATCGAGATCCGTGACGAGGACCGGATTTTGCAAAACGAGAAGTGGCTGTTCGCGGCCGCCGCAGGCAACGGCGGCGCACAGGGACGCGGGTAATGAAGCCGTTTTCCGCCGCATGGACCGAGAAGGAGTAATTTGTGTACGTTTTAATGTTGCTGGGCTTGCTCTCACTGTTGCTCAGTCTGCTCATTACGCCGATCTGCCGTGAGGTATTTGTGGCGTTGGGGATCGTAGATCAGCCCGATCATGATCGCAAGATCCACAAAGAGCCGGTACCGCGTGTGGGCGGCTTGGCGATTGCACTCTCCTATGCCGGTGCGCTTGGGATTCTGCTTTGGTGTGCCCCGCAAGAGTTCACGATCAGCGTGCAGCATCGACATCTGATGTTCGCGCTCGCGCCAGCGGTCTCGGTAGTGTTTCTGACCGGACTCATGGATGACCTGTGGACACTGCGGCCGTGGCAGAAGCTCTCGGGCCAGTTTCTCGGGGCAGTATTGGCCGTGATTGCGGGAGTACGAATCAGCTTCTTTGACGGCTACGCTTCGGCCGCCATCCTGGCGGTTCCTTTTACCGTGATCTGGCTGGTGGGGTATAGCAATGCCTTCAACCTGATTGATGGCATGGACGGACTGGCGGCCGGTGTTGGCCTGTTTGCCAGCGTCACAACACTTTTGGCGGCTGCATTCCAAGGTGACTGGGGGCTGGCGACCGCAACTGTCCCGCTGGTCGGTTGTCTATTAGGGTTTCTGTTCTATAACTTCAATCCCGCCTCAGTGTTTCTGGGAGACAGCGGCAGCTTATCGGTTGGGTTTCTTCTTGGCTGCATGGGAGTAATCTGGAGCGCTAAGTCGGCAACGTTTCTCGGGCTTTTCGCCCCTATGATGGCGCTGGCGCTTCCTTTGATGGACACCTGCCTCTCGATTGGACGGCGAATCCTTCGCAACAAGCCGGTCTTCAGTCCGGATCGCGGTCACATTCACCATCGCTTGCTGGCGCAAGGTCTTCATCCGCGGGCCGCGGTGCTGGTCCTCTATGCCGCGTGTGCCGTGGCGGCCATTCTATCGCTGTTGCAGAATTCTCTCTCCTTTCACTTGGGCGGTCTGTGCATCGTCTCGTTCTGCGCCTTGAGCTGGTTCGGAGTGAAGAAATTGCGCTACGTGGAGTTTCGCGCCGCAAGCCGGGTTCTTCGTTCGGGCGGAATCCTGCATCTCGTCCAGCATGAGATATACCTGCAAGGCCTCCGCGAACTGCTGCTAGAGTCTCAAACACCACGCGAGTGCTGGCGCGCCATTCGCATGATGTGCCAGGATCTGCGTTTTGCGTCGGTGGATCTATCTTTAGAAGGCGAGAAATTCCAGGAATTGTTTGACTCCGTTGGGACGAGATCAGCTTGGGAGTTTTCCTTGCCCTTGGGCGAGCGAGGGCGCATTCATCTGACACGGCGCTTCGGCCAAGGTGATCCGATGCACTTACTGGCAGCCGTCTGTGTGGTACAGGAGTGTCTCGAAGAGAAGCGGTTCGAAAGCTCGCGCGCTGAAGAGGTTGCGATCGAGATGGAAGGATTGGCCGGCATTGTGGCGGCCCCGGAGCATGGTTTGTTGGCGGGCGAGCAGAATCACCGGCCGTTACCGCCCGCAAAGGCGCATGCGGCCACAGCTGGAACTCATTTTTCAGAGTAAGTTTCATCGGGTTGGTTGGAAACAGAAATAAGCACAAACAGGGACAGTTATCAAACCATGGCAAGGTCCGCATTAATCACCGGCATCACCGGACAAGACGGTTCGTATCTCAGCGAACTCCTCCTCTCGAAGGGATACACCGTTCACGGTGTGATCCGGCGTTGTTCTTCCTTTAACACGTCCCGAATCGATCATCTTTACGCCGATCCGCACGACGAAGGACGCCGTCTGGTCCTGCACTACGGCGACCTGACCGACTCCACTGGACTGAGGCGGGTGATCGAAAACGTGAAGCCCGACGAGATTTATAACCTGGCGGCGCAGTCACACGTGAAAGTGTCATTTGAAAACCCGGAGTATACAGCCGATGCCGATGCCACAGGGACGCTCCGCTTGCTGGACTGTGTGCGTGACCATGTGCAGCAAACCGGTCGTGAAGTACGGTTTTACCAAGCTGGTTCTTCGGAGATGTTTGGCGCGGCTGCTCCTCCTCAAAACGAGAGCACTGCGTTCTATCCGCGCAGTCCGTATGGCGTGTCGAAGGTTGCGGCTTACTGGTACGCGCTGAACTACCGTGAAGCCTATAACCTTTTCGTGGCAAACGGAATCCTCTTCAATCACGAATCGCCGCGTCGTGGCGAGACCTTCGTAACCCGCAAGATCACGCGTGCTCTGGGCCGTATTCTTGCGGGTTTACAGGATAAGTTGCACCTTGGCAACCTGGATGCGCGACGCGACTGGGGCTTTGCGGGCGACTATGTGGATGCAATGTGGCGAATGCTGCAGCATACCGAGCCGGGGGACTTCGTAGTGGCCACTGGCGAGGCGCACTCGATTCGCGAGTTCCTTGACGAGGCGTTTGGCTATGCCGGTCTCGACTGGCAAAAGTATGTTGTCGTTGACCCCAGCTACTACCGTCCTACGGAGGTCGATTACTTACTTGGCAGTGCTGAGAAGGCCAGGAAAGCGTTTGGATGGGAACCAACCGTTTCCTTCCAGCAATTAGTTCGCATGATGGTGGATAACGACATCCGGCTGGGTAAACAGGACCGGCTGATTCAGGAATCTTTGTATCCATCGCGCATGGCAGTGCAGCTTCCTGCTTAATTGACGGAGATGATTGTATGAACAAGGCGAGTCGTATTTTTGTGGCCGGCCATAAGGGTCTGGTCGGCTCGGCGATCGTCCGTGAGCTAAGAAGCCAAGGTTTTGAAAACCTGATTCTTCGTTCCCGGAGCGAAGTAGATCTTACGGCGTCGGCGGCGGTGGAGACGTTCTTCGCGCGCGAGAGACCCGAATATGTGTTTCTTGCGGCAGCGAAGGTCGGCGGGATTCTCGCGAATTCCAAAAACCCCGCGGACTTCATACGCGATAACCTGGCGATTCAATTGAACGTCATTGATGCGGCAATGCGGCACGGAGTCAAGAAGCTGGAATTTCTTGGCTCTTCCTGTATCTATCCGAAAATGGCCCAGCAGCCCATTCGGGAAGAGTATCTGCTCACAGGCTCGCTCGAGCCGACTAACGAGTGGTACGCGGTCGCCAAAATTGCGGGGATCAAGATGTGCCAGGCTTATCGAACTCAGTATGGCTTCAACGCGATCTGCCTGATGCCAACGAATCTCTACGGCCCTGGCGATAACTTCGATTTGAACAGTTCGCACGTTCTTCCCGCACTTCTGCGCAAGTTTCATCAGGCGAGGATAGACGGCTCGCCCAGCGTCACAATCTGGGGGACCGGGACTCCGCGCCGCGAGTTCATGCATGCCGATGATCTTGCAAGTGCCTGTGTGTTCCTGATGCGGCAGTACGATGAACCGGAGATTGTGAACGTTGGCGTCGGAGAAGACATCAGCATTCACGATCTGGCTCACCTCGTAAGTGAGGTCTTGGGCTTCAAGGGCTCCCTCGTATTTGACACTTCCAAGCCCGATGGCACGCCAAGGAAGCTTCTTGATGTGAGCAGACTGACGGCGATCGGTTGGAGGGCGTCACGAACGCTGCGAGACGGAGTAGCTGACACTTACTCCTGGTATCTCGCACAGCAAGCCAGCGGCGTCCGCAATGCTCATTTGCTTGGAGCAGTCGCATTTGAGGACGCATCTCTGTAGATCTGCATGACCGTTGAGTTGTTTTCCTG
>CBAAAA010000471.1:0-4089 GCA_964658695.1 uncultured Solirubrobacteraceae bacterium
GCCGACTTCGGTGTCGAACCAGCCGCCCGCGTCCTCGCCTCTGGCCTTGCCCGCCAGTGCCAATCCCCATTTGCCGAAGTGTGACGCTAGAAACGCTTCGTCAAGCGAAGCCAGATCTCCGACGCGGCGTATCCCGATACGATGGAGAGACTCTTCAGTCTTCTTTCCCACCCCGGGTATCTTGCGGATATCGAGTGGGGCTAGAAAACGGGCTTCGCGTCCGGGAAGGATGAACAGCATTCCATTGGGTTTCGCTTGATCCGAAGAGACTTTCGCCACCAGCCGGGAGGAAGCCAGACCGAGTGAACAGCGCAATGCAGTCTCTTTCGCAACCTCTTCGTGGAGCAAGTGCGCGGCACGGAGAGGCGGTCCGAAGAGTCGGCCGGTGCCGGTGAGGTCGAGATAGGCTTCGTCGATCGAGGCCATCTCAACTTGCGGCGAGAAGCGGTTGAGAATAGTCGAGACGCGCTTGCTGTATTCTCGATAGCGGTCTGGATGCCCTTCGACGAAGACCGCCTGGGGACAAAGGCGCGAGGCTGTGCGGAGCGGCATGGCAGAGTGGACGCCAAATTTCCGGGCGGCGTAGGATGCGGCGGCTACCACGCCACGCTGGTCCGCCTTACCTCCTACAACGACGGGTTTGCCTTTGAGGGACGGATCAAACAGCTCCTCAACGGAGACGAAAAACGCGTCCATATCGACGTGGCAGATTAGCCGTTGCATACGGAGACTTTGCGTTGTGCCGATATCACCCTCGGCCATCCAGCCAGATCGGAAATCACCTGAACTTCCGTCCAGTGTTGCGCCAACATTTCCCGTACGCCCTCAAGAGACTGGTATCCCAGTTCCATCATCAATTGTCCGCCAGGCTTGACGACCTGCCGGGCGTCGGCGAGCAGGCGAGTGTAGATTTCAAGACCGCTCTCACCCGCAAATAAAGCGACGTGCGGTTCCCATTCGCGGACTTCACGCTGCATGTTGGCCTGATCCCCACCGGGTACGTAAGGCGGGTTGGAGAGCAGCAGATCGACACTCTGAGGCCGTACTGCGTCGAGCAGGTCGGCAACAAAGAACAATACCTCGGCGCGGTTCGTCAGCCGGTTCCTCTCGGCCACCTGCACGGCCTCGATAGAGATGTCGGAAGCTAGCACGCGCCTTCCGGTCTCGAGCGCCACGCTGATGGCGATAGCGCCTGATCCTGTGCCCACATCCAGAACCGTTACCTCACTCTGGTCCTTGAGGCAGTTGAGGGCTGCTTCCACAAGGTGCTCGGTCTCGGGGCGGGGAATCAGGACTGACGGATTGACGAAAAACTCGCGCCCGAAGAACTCCTGGCGGCAGGTGATGTACTGGGTCGGCTTACCTTTTATCCGTTCATCCAGGTAGCGGCCATAATGGATCCAGGCCCGCTCCGGAAGTTCGTCCTCGCCGTGCGCGTATAGATATGTCCGGTCCCGATGCAGCGCGTGTGAGAGCAAAACCTCGGCCGTGAGGCGAGGCGCGCTGACGGCTGCACGATCGAGCAAGCCGGTTCCCTGCTGCAGCGCAGTTTGAAGGTCCACGAAAGGTCTAGGCGGCTTGCCCCTCAGGGCCGTGTCTAAGCAGCTCGGACTGATAGTACGAGGTGAGCGCATCCACAATTGGCTGCATCCGGCCCTGCATGACCAAATCCAGCTGGTGCAGCGTCAAGCCGATCCTATGGTCGGTGACACGGTTCTGCGGGAAGTTGTAGGTGCGAATCTTTTCGCTACGATCACCCGTTCCCACCATGCTCTTACGCTCCGCCCCGATAGCGGCGTTCTGCTTTTCGATCTCCATTTGATAGAGACGGGAGCGAAGCACCTGCATGGCCTTCGAACGGTTCTTGATCTGTGACTTTTCGTCCTGACAGGAGACCACGGTGTTGGTCGGCAAATGCGTGATGCGGACGGCCGAATAAGTAGTGTTGACCGACTGACCGCCTGGCCCGGAGGAGCAGAAGGTGTCGATCCGGATATCTTTCATATCTATCTGGATGTCGACCTCGTCCGCCTCAGGCATGACGACCACCGTGATGGTGGAGGTGTGAACGCGGCCCTGGGTTTCAGTGGTCGGAACGCGCTGAACCCGATGCACACCGCTCTCATACTTCAGCCGGCTGTAGACCTTTTTGCCGCTGACGATGGCAATGACTTCACTCAATCCGCCAACTGAGGATTCGCTCATGGAGGTGATCTCCACTTTCCAGCCCTGTTCTTCCGCGTAGCGGCCGTACATGCGGAAGACCTCAGCGCAGAACAGCGAAGCTTCGTCCCCGCCGGCGCCTTTGCGGATTTCGAGAACAACATCCTTCTCGTCGTTAGGGTCCTTCGGAAGCAGCAGGACCTGCAGATCCAGTTCGATCTGAGCCAGCTCCGGGTCCAGCCGGGCAACTTCCGCCTCAGCCATTTCCCGCAGGTCGGGATCGGTTTCTTCGAGCATCAAACGGGCGTCGCGAAGCTCTGCGTTCGCCTTTTTCCACTCGCGGTATTTGCCGACAAGGTCGATAAGGTCGCTTTGCGCCTTTGACGTCTTGCGGTAAAGGTCGGAGTCACTGATCACAGCCGGGTCGGCCATTTTATCCGTCAGGTCGACAAACCGCGCCTCCGCCTCATCCAAGCGTTCCTGGTATTGCATTCAATCCGCCTTACGCGATCACGAGCACGCCGCCCTGAGCACGCTCCAGTTCCATGGCGCGTGCGAGCGCGTGGATCGCCACTTCAGTCTGATCATTGGATGGCGGCTGGGTGGTCACACGTTGCAGCCAGAGGCCCGGTCGGGTGAGTAGCGCCAGCAGACTACCCTGACGCCGCGCCGCAAAGCGAATCATTTCATAGCTCACACCGATGATCAGCGGCAGAAGCAGAACGCGGGCGGCCAGTTTTCCGGCGAAATTATCGATGGGCAGGAAAGCATAGAAGATCATCGAGATAACCATGACGACCAGCAGAAAGCTGGTGCCGCAGCGCGGGTGCCAGGTGACGAACTGTTGTGCTCGCTCGACACTGACTGGCTCGCCTGACTCAAAATTAAAAACGACGCGATGCTCGGCGCCATGATACTGAAACACCCGGTGAATGTCCTTCATCCGGGAGAGCAAGGTAAGAAACCCGAGAAATATCACGATGCGTATAGATCCGTCTACCAGGTTGATGGCTAAACGGCTGCTGACGGCTGGCACCGCTTTGCCGAGTTGCGTCGCCAGAAAAAGCGGGACGAGTTTGTACATCGCCAAAAAGAACAGCAGCGAGGTAGCGATGTTCAGCCCCATCGCCCACGAACTATTCCCTTTTGCTGCCGGTTCGGTCGTTCCCAGCGCGCAGGAAGCCGAAAATCGAAGCGCCTTCATTCCCAGCCACATGGCTTGTCCCAGCGTGCCCAAACCCCGCAGCACCGGGAACTTGAAGAATGGGTAGCGATCTGAAAGTCTGGGAAGAGGACTCTCTTCGGTGACGATCTCGCCATCGGGTTTCCGTACAGCAACACAATAGCTGTGAGGCGAACGCATCATCACGCCTTCCATCACCGCCTGGCCACCGACAAGTGTGGTCTCTTCGCCGTTCTCCAGGATAGGCAGCAGCTGTATATGCGCGAACATACGCACGAATCGCAAGAAGCTCAAAATGTTGGGGAACTCCCTTCCTAGTATAACGTTGATGAAGGCTTGCATACTCTCTTTCTTATCGTTGCGATTGTCGCTATCTTCTTGCAAGGCCTAGCTCTTTTCCTGGCGCTCTTCGGTCCGGATCTTCCCTATCGAGTCAGGCGATCCCCCGACGCGGCGATTGATTCCGATTACTTTTCTTCGCTACTGGCGACGCTCACCCAGGCGGAACTGCAGCCTGGAAACCGGGTGGAAGTACTGACGAACGGTCCGTGTTTCTATGCAGCACAACTGAAAGCGATCGCGGCCGCCCGCCACACCGTCAATCTGGAGGCCTACATCTTCCATAAGGGCGATATCACCCGGCGTTATGTGGAAGCGCTGACGGAACGAGCGCGCGCGGGCATCCATGTGAAGCTGACGATCGATTACATCGGGAGCCTTTCCACCCGCCGCTCCTATTTCAA
>CBAAAA010000472.1:0-4073 GCA_964658695.1 uncultured Solirubrobacteraceae bacterium
CCAGGCGCAGGTTGTCGTACATCCATTGCAGATCCTCGGAAGGTTCGTCGGACTTGAGTTCAAACAGCTCACGCTCGAGGTCGGCCAGTTTACGGGCGTTTTGCCGGACCTGATCGCCCGGTCCTTTTCCGCACTTTGCTCCGGTCCAGCCACACGCTTGCGCGGCGAGTCTGGCAGCTTCACGAATGGTCGTCTGTTCCGCCTCGTCCAGTTCGAGCAAGGGTGGGGCACAGGGAGCATCGATTTTGACTCGCGAGTAGGGGTCAGGCATTGACTCTAGTTTTTCTAACGGTAACTTGATGCTTGTAATTCAAACATTTCGGCGTATCGATGCCCCAGCGCCATTAGTTGTTCATGGTTGCCCTCTTCCGCAATCGATCCGTCTTCCAAAACTACGATACGTTCCGCCATACGCACGGTGGAAAAGCGATGCGAGATGAAGAGCGCCATTTTACCGACGGTGAGTTCGTTGAAGCGTTCGAAGACTTCAAATTCGGCCTTGGCGTCGAGGGCCGCAGTGGGCTCATCCAGAATCAGGACTTGCGACTCGCGGAGGTAGGCACGCGCCAGCGCAATTTTCTGCCACTCACCGCCTGACAGATCGACCCCGCCGTCAAAGCGCCGGCCAAGCATCTGGTCATACCCGCCGGCCAGCTTGGCGACCACGCCATCGGCCAGGCTCTTCTCCGCCGCTCTCTCAATGGCCGGGAGATCATCGAAACTCTCGATACGCCCGACGGCGATATTTTCGCGGGCGATCATTTCGTAGCGCATGAAGTCCTGGAAAATGACTCCGATTTCGCTACACAGATCGTCGACGTTGTACTCGCGGAGATCGACGCCATCCAGCAGAACCTGGCCGCGAGTGGGATCGTACAGCCGCGTCATCAGCTTGACAATGGTGGTTTTGCCCTGCCCGTTTTGGCCGATGAGTGCGATTCGTTCTCCGGGCTCTACTTTCAGATTCAGTTCTTTCAAGATCCAGCGGTCAGTTCCCGGGTATTGGAACCAGACGTCTCGAAACTCGAAGCCTCTGACGATCGGCCGCGGGGCAGGAAGGGCATTGGGCTTCGAGGTCACTTCCGGTTTCATTTCGAAGAACGCAAGCAGGTCGGTGAGGAACAGCGCCTGATCGGCGATGCTCGAGACGGTCGAGAAGATGAGCGAGATGTTCGCCGACGCGTTCATGATGGCGGTGGTCAGGAACACCAGATCATTCAACTGGATCTGGCCCTGCACCATGCGAACGATGACCCAGACGTAAGCCCCGTAGTAGCCGCATTGACTGAGAATGGAGAGGAAAGAGACTGCGATCAAACGGCGTTTGGATAGCGCGAGGTTTTCATCCAGGATGGCGTTGGAGATGGCGGTGAACCGGTCGGTGAAAAAACGGCTGAGGCCAAAGAGCTTTAGTTCTTTCGCTGCCTCTTTACTGCCGCCCACCTGTCTTAAGTAATCAAGCTGGCGTTTGGCTGGCGTTTGCCGGAAGTTTTTCGCGTAGTTGAGAAAAGCAAAGTGGCTTTCTCCCAGGAATGCCGGTATCAGGCAACTGACGACCAGCAGCAATAAGAGAGGCGAGTATAAAAGGATCGCGACCGACAGCCACACTGTGGTCAGCACCTGCTGGAAGAGACGGCCGATCGACTGAATCATCGCCAGCCGGTCTGTAGCCTGCACCCTGGCGCGCTCCAGCCGATCGTAGAAAACCGGGTTTTCGTAGGCCTGGAGATCCAGCTGGGAGGCATGCTCCATCACCTGGATGCTGACATAGCGGGTATAGCGGTCGGCGAGCACGGAATCGTAGTAGTCGATAACGCGCCCGATCAGATTCCCGACAACGGCCAGACCGAACTCGAGGCCGACGAGCCACCACAGTTCGGAGCTCATGGGGATTTTCTTGTTGTAGATATCGGTGACCCGCTTGATGACCAGACCGGCCACCCAGCCTGAGCTGACGGGGATCAGAGACACGATGACGCGCAGAACAAGTCCCGCAACCACCACGCTGGGACCAGAATCCCAGAGGATTTTGAGAACGGGCGGAACGTTCTTCAGCGCCTGCAGCCGCTCCTGCCACGCCGAAAGAGAGGATTGGTGTTGTTCTTCTGCCACGCTAGCCGGATCTTAAATTAGGGCGGTTCGCAGCCGGCTCTTACGGGTGAGACACTAAGAAGAAGCTTCAGCAACCGGCTGTCCTTACTAGACACATTCTCTCCCGCATCTGTTTCGGGACGCAAGACTACGGACATTCTCTGGTCCGGCGACTCTGCCCGGCGACGGGGGTGGGCATGGGACTCAGCGTTATAATACGAACAGTTAGCCGCACGTTGTCTCGGTTGAATTTTCACAGGATCAGTTTTCACAAGGTCAAGGCGGGAAAATTTCCGTCGCGACACACTAGAACTGAGAGCGTTTAGCGCATTGCGGCATCCATATTCTCCAAATGCATCCGGCTCTGGGTTCGTCACTCCAGTGACCGGAGACCCATTTGCGGCTGACTCTGAGCCTGGAAGCCCGGATCGAGCTCGAAGCGGCACGCTTCCACGCAGAGACTATTTTCTGCTACCGCTGCTGAGTTTCCTGACCGCGGTTGTGCTGTTCGCCGGAGCTGAGATTACAACGCGTCACTTCTGGTCAGCCATGGACCAGGGCTACTGCATGAATTTCGACCCGGTTGTGGGGCCGCACGGCAAGCCGGAGTGCACGTCGATCGTCAAGATAGCCGAAGCTCCCGCCCCAGTGGCGATGCGATTCAACCATTGCGGCTATCGATCGGAAGCGTCGTGTGGGCCGAAGGCGGCGGGGACCTTTCGCATCGCGATTCTCGGTTCTTCGATTGCCGAGGGATACATGATTCCGTACGAGCAGACTGTCGGGAGTGAGATGACCAGGACGCTTCAGCAACGGTGGGGCGGCAGCGTGGAGTATGAAAATCTCGCAGCCGAGGCCTGTCCGCCGATCTACTCGTACCGGCATATTGACGAAGCGCTCAGCCTGCATCCGGACGCCGTGGTGCTGGTTGTCAATCCCTGGGACGTGGAGCAGAAAGTGGATCCGAGGCTGATGGCCGTGCGGGATGAGGCAAAGCCGGTGAATCGCGCGCCTGCTCCTGAAATCAGGTTAAGCCCGCTGCAGCAGCTACAAGCATGGACTCACGACAGCCGCACCATGCTGGTGGCGCAGCATTATCTTTTACAGAACCGGGACACGTTTTTGAAGCTATACGTCCTGGCGGGCGGCGATCATACGGCCTTCATCCGCTTTCCATTCGATCCGGCCTGGCGGGAACGCTTTGAGATGACCGACACGTTGATCGGTGAAATGGCGGAGAAGTTACACGCGGCCGGCACAGAATTTTTGGTGATCGGAGTGCCTGAGCGTGCGCAGGTTCTGATGCTGCACCAGCATGATCTTCCGCCGGGCGTTGACGAATACGCTTTTACCCGCGAACTGTCTTTGATTGCTCAGAAACATGGGGTGTTGTTTGTCGATGGGCTGAAAGTTTTCTCGAAGGCCCCCGATCCGGACAAATTGTTTTATATCGTGGATGGACATGTGACTCCGCTGGCGCACCGGATGATGGGCGAGGCCATCGCGGAGGAGCTCGCGATGCACGCCGCTCCGGCTGCAAGACGGGCATCGCCTGTGCGTTCACAAAACTTGAAGAGTTTGCCAGCGACTGGGGGATTTCGCTAAAGCTCTCGCGGGGCTGAACTTACATCCGGCCGGGCAATTTCGAGCGGAGGCAAGAACGTACGGGGCAAGCGGTCCGATGGTAGGCTGCAGCCATGAAATCCGGCAAAAACAAAAGCAGTCAGTCACCAATTATTCAGCCGCTGATTCAGGATTTATTGGATCGGGAGCGCCTTGCTCGCGCAAAACAAACCCCGACAAATGGATCCGCGCCGCTGGACCCGGCAAGCCTTTATCAGGACGCTGGCAGCGGCTACAACACCAACTTCACTTTTCCGCAAGACTAGTGGCTAAGGGGCAGGCTTCAACCTGCCCCACTTTTTGGGTATCGGCTACACTATTGCTCGGAAGTGCCCAAGAAAACAACCTATAAGGACGCC
>CBAAAA010000473.1:0-4061 GCA_964658695.1 uncultured Solirubrobacteraceae bacterium
GTGAAACAAGTGAAAAGGACCGGCCGGTACCGAAAGCGATCCAAAGGCGAGTATTCGACGAATACGGCATCCTAAGGGCTGAGCCTGGAGCGTACGAGGTTGATTACCTCATTTCGCCTGCGCTTGGAGGCGCCGATGACATTCACAATCTTTGGCCCGAGTCCAATCGGGCGAAGCTTTGGAATGCGAGCGTCAAGGACAAACTGGAAGATCACCTGCGCGATATGGTTTGCGGAGGCCAACTGGATCTCGAGACCGCCCAGCGGGACCTCGCAGGGGGCTGGATTGAAGCCTACAAAAAGTACTTCCATACCGATAGGCCCCTGTAAATTTCTTCGAGCACTGACAAAAAAGAGTGAACAGGACGACGGCAGAAAGACCTGCAGTACATGAGGACTCCGCAACGCTGTTCCTGGTGGAAGGTTCTGCGTCATTTTCTTAGTGCTCTCATATTGTTCGCTGCGATCGTAAGAGCCCAGGTTCCGCAAGGGGAGATCCGCCTTCAGGTCAAGGATCCCTCGGGAACTCCGATGAAAGCGGCAGCGGAATTGGAGAGCCCCACAGGCGTTTCAGCGCGCAGTGTTCAGACAGACTCTCGGGGAACGGTTGCGATTAAGAGTCTGCCTTTTGGCAGGTACAAGTTGCAGATTTCCAAATCCGGATTCACAACGCAAACGCTGATCGTTGATGTTCAATCCGCAACGCCTGTAATCCGGACGATTGTGATGGCGCTTGGCGCGCTTAGTGCAAGGGTGAATGTCGTTTCTGAGACGCCGCTGGCGGGGAGCGATCTTCAGGTCAACCAAATAGCCGCACCGGTGCAGACCGCAACCGCGGCTGATATCGAAAATAGCGGTGCGCTGGATCTAAGTGACTTCATGAACCGTCAACTGAATGGCGTCTTTATCAACGAGATGTCAGGCAACCCGTTCCAGCCCGATGTGAACTTCCGTGGCTACACTGCGTCTCCGTTACTCGGTACGCCGGCGGGTCTCTCCGTGTATGTGGACGGGGTGCGGCAGAATCAGCCTTTCGGCGATGTTGTCAGCTGGGACCTCATTCCTAAAGACGCGATTTCGGAGGTGTCGCTGATTCCGGGATCAGATCCTTTATTCGGTCTGAACACGCTTGGGGGCGCGCTGTCTGTAACCACGAAGAGCGGCCTCACCAGTCCCAGTTGGTCGGGACATGCGCTGTACGGCAGCAGCGGACGTAAAGAGGTGGAGGGTGAGTGGGGAGGAGGGAAAGCGGCGGGCTTCAACTGGTTTTTGTCAGGCCTGGGATTTCACGAATCGGGATGGCGTTATTCTTCGCCTTCGGACGTCCGGCAAGGGTTCGCGCGCCTCGGCTGGCGCACCACCAAAACCGACCTGGCGCTCACGATGTCGTATGCATACAATACTCTGCTCGGAAACGGAGTGCAGGACTATCGCTTGCTTGCGGAAAATTATTCCAGTTCCTACTCCGTTCCCGACAGCACCGCAAACCGTTCCCCTTCCTTCAATTTCATCGCCCGGCATAGCTTCAGCGACAATCTCACATTCACCGGAAATGCCTGGTATCGGAACATTCGTACCGAAACAATCAACCCGAATTTCAACAGCGACGCACAGGGCAACCTTATGTATCAGCCAACTGTGCAGGAACAGCAAACGTTAACTGCCGCTGGGCTAACGGGGTTCCCGGCGAGCGGCGCGGATATCGAGAATACTCCGTTTCCGAAATGGCCTTGTATTGCAGAAGCGCTGTCCTTAGGCAGTCCGGATAGCACCTGCGACGGCGTGAACATTTATTCCAAAGAAGTTCAGAATGAATACGGATTTTCGGGACAAGTGACTTGGATTACCTCTCCTGGGATCGGGCGCAACCAGTTGGCAGCCGGTGGTTTGATCGACCGCAACAACATCAACTACACGCAAACAACAGATTTCGCTTACGCTCTTCCCAATTACTCGTTCGTGAACGTTCCGGCCTGGCAAGATGGGTCAACGGTAGATGCCAACGGCAATCCGATCGATTCGCAAGTCGGCCTGCACGGCCACGCGCCTAACTGGAGTATCTATTTCGCCGACACGCAAACGTTGTGGAAGAAAGTGAACGTGACCGTTTCGGGCCGCTACAACTGGGATACAGTCAACAACCTGGACTTGCTGACTCCTATTGCGGGACCGGGATCACTCACCGGTGACTACACGTTTCAACGGTTCAACCCGGCAGTTGGCATTACCTGGAGCCCCCTCATTAGCGTAAACGCCTACGCGAGATTTTCCCAAGGCAGCCGCGCACCCACGTCGATAGAACTGGGCTGCGCCGATCCGAGCGCCCCTTGCAGCCTTCCCAATGCTCTGTCGTCGGATCCACCGCTGCGGCAGGTTGTTACCGACACCTGGGAAGTAGGACTGCGCGGTAAACCTGAGCTTCCTCACTTTCACAGTCTGAGTTGGAATGTAGGGGCATTCCGCGATGAGAATCATAACGACATCCTGTTCATTTCGGCGCCCATCATTGGGACGGGATATTTTCAGAATTTCTCTAAAACGCTGCGCGAGGGACTGGACGCGGATCTGGATGGGCGAGTTGGACCGGTGAACTGGGGATTTGACTGGACCCTTTTGTCGGCAACGTATCAAAGTACCGAAACATTGGACGGCTCAGCAAACAACACAAACGATATTGCTCTGCAGGGATATCCGGGACTGTCCGGCACGATCACGGTTCATGCTGGCAATCGCATCCCACTGATTCCCAAGCAAACCGGAAAGGCTTATACGCTTTGGCAGCCGACGCCGAAGCTGATGTTCGAAATGAACGAAGTCATCGCGTCGAGCTCTTATGCCCGCGGCAACGAAAACAACGCCTACCAAGCGGACGGATTGTATTATCTCGGACCGGGTGTTTCGCCTGGTTATGCGATTACCAACTTTCGCGCTCACTATGACTTGACGCGTCATCTCCAGCTTGCCGTCCAGATCGACAATCTTTTTAACCACGAATATTACACGGCTGCGTGGCTGTCGAACACAGAACTGACGGCACAGGGGGCGATTCAATCGTTGCCGTTTCCGGCTTATATAGCTGGGCCCTATGTAGGGAACGCGGCGGCGCAGAGCGCAACGTTCTTCTCACCGGGTGCGCCGCGGCGGGCGTGGGTTGAACTCAGAGTAAAATTCTGAGGGTTCGACTTAGCAAACCGCTTCGCATAACGTAGACCACGTCCTGAGCCGCTTAACTTTGTCGCGCAATCCGAACCATTTCGACCAGCTGTTTGCGGGCTTCTTCTGTGTCTCGGACCTCGTTGAGAAATGGGATGCGGCGTCCATGCGTTTCTTCGCCCGTTCGTAGCCGGACAGAAAATCCCAGCCGGTCCACCGCGGTCATCTCCGCTTCGTCAACGTCCGCGCCGATGGAACAGCGCGCAATAAGAGCTACAGCGTCCGCATGATCCGCGTTCATGTGCTCAAGGATGTCTTTTGCGAAGGGGGCCAGCGGGTCCGGCGCGGCAGCTACGTAATCCTCCCCTGAGATCCAGCCCATCACACCAAATCCGCCAATGTAGTAAATGTTGTTTGGGTAGAGCCGGTAAAACGAGAAATCACTGTAGTCCTGCCACTGGCGTGCGTTCGGATGGTAGTCGAGATATAACTTACGAACTTCTTCCGCCGCGACTTGCTCTACGTTTCCCAGCAGTGTTACTCTTGCTGCGCCCAGCGGATCTCCCTCGGCATCCGGCTGCATGACGAGCAGACTCGCTCGCCAGTCGGCTTGCAGATTCTGCGTGTGCATCGCCATGGTGCTGACGAAGAAAACCGGTTGTCCCAGACGGTCGGACGCGTAAGGCATCATTGAGCCGAAAGCGAAGCCTTCGAATTTTCGCGATTGAGTAGAGAGGGTTCCGATGCGCCCCATGGACACCAGCGTTCGGGCACGTTCCGCTAGCGACGGTTCAGGACCACTGTCAAGCGCGCGTCCGTAGCCTGCGTGTTCGGAGCTCACTTCGACGCCGTTTCGGTCTGCGAGGCATCCGAGCCGAGGTACTTGTCAAACCACAGAGCCGCACGATG
>CBAAAA010000474.1:0-4061 GCA_964658695.1 uncultured Solirubrobacteraceae bacterium
AAGCTATTGCTGTTTCTTTATCCGGCTTCGTTTCGGGCTGACTACGAGCGTGAATTCCTGGCGATGTTCAGGGTACGGGCACGCCAATGCTCGAATGGTGCGGCATTTGTCTGGCTTTGTCTCACCACAATCACGGACGTTCTGATCAGCGCGGTTGGAACGCACTGGGATGTTTTGCGCCAGGATCTACGCTACACGGCGCGAACATTTCGGCGGTCGCCTGGATTTGTGTTCACTGCTGTGGCAGTAGCGGCTTTAGGGATCGGTTCGGCAACGGCAGCTTACACCATCACGGATCACGTGCTGCTGAAGCCGCTGCCTTTCCCGGACCAGGACCGGCTAATTAGACTTTCGGAGGACTTGTCGCCTGGGAGTTTCAAAGAGATGGAGCCGTCGCCTGCAAACTATCGCGACTGGAAGGCGATGAGCCATTCGTTTATGGGCATGGCCGCGTCTCGTCCTCTCTCGATGGGCCTCGTCGGGGTGGGTCAGCCGGAGTATCTGGAGGGTTCTTCCGTCACTGCTGACCTGTTCCCGATGCTTGGCGTGCAGCCTGTACTCGGACGGTTGTTCACCGCCGCCGATGACCAGACGGGCTCGGAGGCCACGGTGGTTCTTGGGTATGCGTTCTGGCAGCAGCGATTCGCTGGTGAGCCGGACGTAATTGGCAGACGTATTTTGCTGGATGGAGCGCCTTATACGGTCATTGGTGTGATGCCGCGCGGTTTCAGCTACCCGGCGCGAGACCTGCAAATCTGGACCACCATGCGCTTTGCGAATAGCGATTTCGAGGATCGCAATGACAACTATCTGCAAGTTCTCGGCAAGCTGCGTCCAGGCGTTTCGATAGCTCAGGCAAAGGCAGAAATGAAGGCGATCTCGGAGCGCCTGCGGCGGGAGTATCCGAAAGACAACGAGCATGTTGCGGTGTCCCTATTTAAGCTTCGCGACGACATCTCGAGCCGTTCGAAACTGATGCTGTATGCGCTGCTGGGGGCCTCGCTTTGTGTGCTGCTGATTGCTTGTACAAACCTGGCGAATGTTCAACTGGCCCGTGCGCTCGTGCGGCGACAGGAGATTGATCTCCGGAAGGCTTTGGGCGCGGGCCGAGACCGGCTTGTCCGTCAGATGATGACGGAGAACTGCATTCTGGCGCTTGCGGGTGGAGCGGCCGGAGCGGGAATTGCTGTCGGGGCGATCCCATTGTTCGCCAGGCTTGTACCGACCAATCTTCCGATTGCCCAAACTCCATCTATCGATTTGCGTGTGCTCGGCTTCGCGTTGGCGCTAACCGTTGTCACGGCCATTCTGTTTGGAGTATTGCCGGCCGCGAGAGCTGCGGGAAGCAAGGATATCTCGGGACTCAGAGAAGGCGCACGGCAGGGGGTCGGCGGCCGAAAAGAGATGCTGCGCTCGGCGCTAGTGATTCTTGAAATTGCAGTTTGCTTCTCGTTACTGATCTGCTCGGGCCTGTTGGTCCGGGCACTGTGGACGCTCCAGAAGATCGATCCCGGATTTCGAGTAGACCACGTACTGACGATGCGTACGGCGCTACCGATTCCGAAGTACGAGAAGGCAGCGCCTCGCGTTGCATTTTACGACAAGGTTGTTTCGGAGATCCGGCAGATACCGGGCGTGAGTGCCGCGGGATACACGAGCTTTCTGCCAATTGTCGTACAGGGCGCGATCTGGCCGGTCTCCCTGCCCGGACAGGATGCGCAAGTGGACCGGGCGTTCCATGTCGCCAGCCTGCGATACGTCACCCCCGGCTACTTCGATGCGATGGGTATTCCACTTCGGAGCGGGCGTAATGTGAGCGAATCTGACAGCGGGAGCAGCGTGATGGTTGCGGTGGTCAGCGAATCCTTTGTTCACGAGTATTTTCCGCGCGAGAATCCGATCGGACGGCAGTTCAGCATCGGCGTCTCGTCTCAGCCCCGAACCTTGGTGGGCGTGGTGGGAAACGTCCGCGTGCGGGGACTCGAGCGGACGAGCGAACCCCAGGTGTACCTGCCCTATCGTCAGCAGCCGGATGGCGTGATGACGTGGTACGCACCCAAAGACCTCGCGATTCGATATAGCGGAGCAAGTCCCGCTGGTCTGCTGTCCCAAGTCAGGCGGATCGTGGCGTCGGCGGATCCCGAGCAGCCAATCTCTGATGTTCAGACAATTTCGCAGATCCTGGACAACGAGACGGCATCGCGAACCACACAAGTTTGGGTTCTGATCAGCTTTGCAGGGCTCGCCGTACTGCTTGCAGGGATCGGCATTTACGGCCTGTTGTCATTTACCGTGTCCAGCCGGCTTCAGGAAATCAGTGTTCGCATGGCGGTGGGTGCAGAAGGATGGGACATTCTACGGATGATTCTGGGCGAGAGCCTTTTGTTGACCTTGGTGGGATCAGTTGCCGGAGTGGCGTTAGGATACGGTGCAGGAAAATCGCTTGAGTCACTGCTTGCCGGAGTCTATGCGGGTGACCTCGTGACGTATGCGGTGTGCGGTTCGCTGGTGGTTTGCATGACCTTGGCTGGCAGCCTGCTGCCGGCGTTTCGGGCCGTCCGTGTAGATCCAATTACCGCGCTCAGATCCCAATGAGAGACCGCAATTTGTCCATTGGCCTGCTGATCCAGGCGTTTCCAAAGTGAGTCTGGATCCTCATCGAAGATCATTTTGGGCGTGGCTCTCACGATGGACCAGGCACCCAGTTTGATCTCGTCTTCGAGTTGGCCTGCACCCCATCCGGCGTAGCCGAGATAAGCCCGGAACTTTGAAGGTGCAGAGCGAGCACTGATGGCCTTATCGATCTCTTCCTTGCTTCCGGTCGCGTATACGTCGCCCACAAGCGGCGTCGCTTTCCGTGGCTTGGTCGATGAGCGTAGCAGCGCCTGGACTACCTGGATCTCGACCGGACCGCCTTCGAAAGCGGGATCGTCGGTGGCCTTCTTTTCCGGGAAAATACGCGAGAGGGTCAGGTCCGTCTTGCGGTTCACGATGAGACCGACGGCGCCTTGTCCGGCGTCGTATTGGATCAGCAGGACCACGGCGTCGGTGAAGTTCGGATCATTCAGCTTGCCGGTTGCCACCAGGAACTGGCCCGCCGCAAGATGCTGAATATCCAGGAACTGAGCGGCCGCAGTGCCTGATTGTATCAAGGCAAGAAGGCCTGCCCATTGCAGAACGCGCTCGTGCATCAATGTCACACTCTATTCTCCTCCGATCGGGAGCTCGATGTGGGACGGGTGGCCGGCCGACCAGAAGACTTTCTGTGTGGCGGTCTGAAACTGATCCCGACCGGCCGTCATGATGTTCGGCAGGAACTGTTGAGGGTTGCGATCGTAGAGAGGGAACCAGGTGCTCTGGACCTGCACCATGATGCGGTGGCCTTTGAGAAACACGTGGTCTGCGCCATGAAGGCTAAATTTGTACTCAACCGGCTTGCCGGCGGGAAGAGCCTCCGGGCTGTCAAAACCTTTCCAATAACGGCCCCGGAATATCTCGCTTGCGATCATCAACTGGTCGCCGCTGAGCTTGCCAAGCTGCCGGTCATCTGGATAGACGTCGATGAGCTTCACCACCCAGTCGCTGTCGGTACCGGAGGTTGAAGCGAACAGGTCAGCGATGACGTCACCCGTGACAGTGAGCGGCTTTTCGAGAGTGCGAGTGACCCACGAGATAACGTCCTTGCGCCCTTCCAGAAAGCGTTGATCCTGGACGAGCCAGGTGTACCAACCCGAGCCGTTCGGCGCGTACGTTGCCTCAATCGGGCGTTTGCGGTAGGGCACGGGATTGGACGGGTCGGAGGTGTAGGAGTTGTTGCTCTCGTCGTCAGTTCCCGCGGGTGGATTGAAGGTGAGCGCCTTATCTTTCGATAAGTAAAGACTGCGCTTCTGAATGCCTTCTTTTGGTGGCCAATGAGTGTAACGCATCCAGCGATTCGATCCCGTCTGGAAAGTTGCCGTATCACTCAGGTCGAATCCGTTCTCACCTTTGAGGTAGTGCGCAAAGAAAGGCGCCTCGATGGTCTTGCGGAACTGTTCCCCGACGGGTGCACCGAAGTCCAG
>CBAAAA010000475.1:0-4052 GCA_964658695.1 uncultured Solirubrobacteraceae bacterium
GCTTGCCGGACTCGCTGACAGAACTCTGAAACTGGGTATCCAGACGCGCATTGACTTGTGGAGCGAAGACTCCATCCGTGCTCTGGCCAAGGCAGGCTGCGTCTCGATCGAGGCCGGCGTCGAAAGCATCACAGAAGAGGGCCGGGCGTTCTTAGACAAAAAATGTAAGATGAGCACCGATGAACTTACCGATCGTCTCCTCTTTGCCAAGAAGTATGTGCCCTTCGTTCAAGCGAACCTTCTGGCCATGACGGAGGACGATTCCGAAGCCGTCGAGAAATGGCGGCAAAATCTCGAAACTCATGGGGTTTGGGCGAATAAACCGGTTCCCCTCTTTCCTTATCCGGGATCACCCGACTACACTCGCCGGTGGGGCCCGGTGGACGACGTCGCATGGGAGCGTGCCCACGAGGCCTATCTGAAAGGTTTCGATTCGTTCAGTGACATACAGGAGCAGCGCCCTCAGCCGCTGGTGGAGCTGGAAGTTTTTTCGCATGGCAAGTGATCCAGCGCAAATGCCTCGGCGAGTCTTAATGACTGCCGATGCTATCGGAGGCGTCTGGCCCTACACTGTTGACCTTTGCGCCGCTTTGTCAAGCGCCGGCGTGGAAGTACTGGTCGCTACACTCGGCACTGCACCTTCCCCTGAACAAGTCCAAGCTCTTCAGGAAATCACCGGCGTTCGAGGCGTACACGGAAACTATCTCCTCGAGTGGATGCAACACCCCTGGCGTGATGTGGACGAGTCTGGCAAATGGCTCCTCGATCTGCAGGTGGATTTTGGTGCAGACGTGATTCATCTGAACGGGTTCAGCCATGCCGCGCTTCACTGGAAGCGCCCGGTGGTTTGTGTCGGACATTCTTGCGTGCGCTCCTGGTGGCGTGCGGTACATGACTCCGAACCCGGTCCCGACTGGTCGGAGTATACGATCCGCGTCCAGAACGGTCTCGAAGCCAGTACCCACGTCGTCACTCCATCGCGCGCCATGGCTCATTGCTTACATCGGGAGTATAGTTTTGCTCCTGGCAAAATCCGAGTCATTCATAACTCGACTCGAACACCTGAATACGCCGGGAAACAGAAGGAAGCGTTTGTTTTTGCGGCCGGACGCATGTGGGATCGAGCGAAGAACTTCGACCTGTTAACCGCCATCGCACCCAGCCTCGACTGGCCGGTTAAACTTGCGGGTGCAAGCGACAGCGATGCGGTTCCAATCCGTCACGTTCACACCCTGGGCGTCCTGCCTCAGGATAAATTGCTGGAACAGATGCGCCACGCCAGCATCTTTGCGCATCCGGCTCTCTACGAACCGTTCGGACTCGCGGTGCTTGAGGCCGCACGCTCGCGCTGTTGTCTCGTCCTCTCCGACATTCCCAGTCTGCGCGAATTGTGGACCGGAGCGGCGCTTTTCTTGGACCCCCGCGATCCGGACTTGTGGATCTTTGAAATCAATCAGCTTTGCCGCAATTTCCCTGCTCGGCAGCGTTTAGCGGATCTGGCAGCCAAACGCTCTCGCCGCTACGACTCGCAAACCATGCTGGAGGAGTACCTGAAATTGTATGCTTCCCTTGCTCGCGCTGAGGACAAGGTGGTTGCGGCTTGAATTTGCGCGTCGCCATGTTCTATCACTCGCTGGTCTCCGACTGGAACCATGGAAATGCTCATTTCCTGCGGGGTGTCGTCTCCGAACTGCAAGAGCGCGGGCATCAGGTCACAGTGTTTGAACCCCAGGGGAACTGGAGTACGCAAAACCTGATTCGTGACCATGGTCCTCAAGCGCTTCAAGCCTTCAAGGATCTTTTCCCAAGTCTCAAAAGCCGCCTCTATGACCCTTTAGATCTCGATCTTGCCCGGGAATTGGAGGGCATCGATCTCGTCTTGGTCCATGAGTGGAACGAGCCAGACCTGGTCGCTCGCATCGGACAACTTCGCCGGGCTATTCGAACTGTGCGGATCTACTTCCACGACACTCATCACCGCGCCATCACGGCCCCGCAAGAAACGGAAAAGTTCGATCTAAGTCATTACGATGGAGTGCTCGCGTACGGTTCGTCCCTGGCGCATGCTTATACGAAGCTAGGGTGGGGCCGGAGAGTCCACGTGTGGCACGAGGCTGCAGATACCCGAGTCTTTTATCCTCGCGCGCGCCACGTCGAAGCGGGAGACATAGTCTGGATTGGCAATTGGGGAGACGAAGAACGATCCGAAGAACTCCGGGAGTTTCTGGTCGAACCGGTGCGACGGGGAGCATGGAAGACCCGTGTGCACGGCGTCCGGTATCCATCAGACGCCTTGCAGTCACTTTCTTCGGCTGGGATCGACTATAGAGGGTGGCTTCCGAATTTCAAAGCGCCGGAAGTCTTTGCTCAGTTTCGGGCCACGGTACACGTTCCCCGGCGACCGTATGTCGAGCAGCTCGCAGGCATCCCCACCATTCGTCCCTTTGAAGCTCTGGCATGCGGTATTCCTCTAGTCTCGGCGCCTTGGCTGGATACCGAAGGCTTGTTTCGTCCAGGGCAGGATTTTCTCTTCGCGCGTGATGGCAATCAGATGGAACAACATTTGCGCAGCGTACTAAACGATAGAGAGCTGGCCCAGAGTCTTGCCACAAGCGGGCTGGAAACGATACGCACCCGCCATACTTGCTCACACCGGGTAGACGAGTTACTGAAAATCTACAATTCTGATGGTGGAGCTTGCGCAGCAGTGCCTAGCGCCGATGTCCGTTCCAGGCTCCATCAAACTGAGGTGCTTCAGTGAGGATTGCATTCTGGGGATCGAGTCTTGTCTCGGCTTATTGGAACGGTGCTGCCACTTACTATCGCGGAGTGCTGCGTGCATTGGCGGCGCTTGGCTATGAGATTACATTCTACGAGCCGGATGCTTACGATCGCCAGAAACATCGCGACATCCCGGACCCCGAATGGGCGCGAATCGTAGTCTATGATCCAACTGACATAACGCAGCTGGAACATTTCCTACGGCGTGCGGAGCAGGCCGACTTTGTTGTAAAAGCAAGCGGCGTGGGTGTACTCGATGAGTGGCTTGAGGCACGGGTAGCGGGAATTTCGAGCGGCGCCCGCCGTGTTTTCTGGGACGTCGATGCGCCGGCCACACTGGACCGCATGACGGCTGATCGAGGCGATGTCTTCCATGCCGTTTTACCGAAATACGATTTGGTGCTCACCTATGGCGGCGGAACTCCGGTGACAGAACGTTATCGCGAACTCGGGGCCCGACGTTGTGAGGCGATCTACAATGCCTTCGATCCCGACGTTCACTTTCCGGTGCAGCTTGACCCGCGTTATCAGGCCGACCTTTCCTTCCTGGGAAATCGTCTCCCGGATCGTGAGAAACGCGTAGAAGAATTTTTCCTTAAGGCTGCGGCGTCTGCGCGAGACCATCAATTCGTCTTGGGCGGGAACGGTTGGAGTGATAAGCCGGTGTCCTCCAACGTCAGGTACGTCGGGCATGTGTACACTGCAGACCATAATGCTTTCAATTGCTCCCCTCGTATGGTTTTGAATATCAGCCGGGACAGCATGGCCCGCTACGGGTTCTCTCCCGCAACTCGGGTCTTCGAAGCAGCCGGAGCCGCAGCCTGTCTGATCACTGACGCCTGGGAGGGACTGGAGATGTTTCTGCAGCCCGGAAGAGAAGTGCTCGTTGCGAATAGTGGCGAAGAAGTCGCCCAGATCGTCCGCCAATTAAATCCCGACCAAGCCCGCGCCATCGGCTCTGCGGCACGACAAAGAGTTCTTGCTGAACACACCTATAGGCAGCGCGGCTCATTAGTTGACGCTATTCTCCGGGATGTAACTCCGCTGCAGGGCCGCATGACCCGGGCGGAAGTGGAGCTGCAAGCGTGAGTGGGCAGAAGCTGAATTGCGTATTTCTTGGCCTCTCTATAACCTCCACTTGGGGTAACGGGCATGCCACAACTTATCGTGGCTTGTTGAAAGAACTGTCGGCGCGCGGCCACTCAGTAACATTCCTGGAACGCGACATGCCGTGGTATGCGGAAAACCGCGAATTCACCGAAGTTCCCTAT
>CBAAAA010000476.1:0-4046 GCA_964658695.1 uncultured Solirubrobacteraceae bacterium
TTTTTGCCGCCTACTGAGGATTCGGCGGAAAGAAGCGAAAACTTGAGGGTGTTTTGAATATCGGCTTACACTACTGCGACACTGACTCCATCGCCTTTTCCAACGCTTCGTCCGTGCCTGTGCGAATGGAGTGGACGGTCGGGGCAGTCACTTCCTGCACCTGCAAACCAAGACGCTGCAGTTTCCCGCCGTTACCATGCCTTACATCTGTCGTCGAGAAGCTATAAGTGATTCCGCCGGGCAAGCTGAACTGAGTGACTTCGCCATCCGCCCCCGCCGAGAACGAACCAACAAACGTCGTATTGTTCGCCGCTTCCAGCAGCAGCCCGAGATGCTCCGCCCGACCGATGGTCCGCTCATCAATGACAGCAATTGTTTTGCCGGTGTAAGGTGTCTCCCCATGCGGCGGAAAGGTCTCGACTCGGAAGAAACTGGCCGTGTCCGTCAGCGTATGTGCGGTCGGCAGATCAGGACGTAATGTAATCGGACCGGTGACAATCGCCCCCGCCGTGTCCGGTTTCGCAGTGAGCCTGGATGCCAGCATCTGCGGTTCGAAGCCAATATTCCCGCGCAGGTCGAAAATGATGGCCGTCATATTCGCAAATTTCTCAAAAACGCCGTCCAGGTCCTCGGCCTTCACCTTCTCAAGATCCGCATAGCCGATCGCCTTGGACAAAAACCGGGTGGCCTCCCCCGGCCGCTCCATCAGAGGAACTGCAGCAAAACGCGTATCCCGATGCAGGGTCACCTGCCGCGTATTTCCATCACCCGACTCCAGAGACAAAATCGCCGCTGAATTCTCCGGACCATTCAACAGGCGCTTACAAACCTCGACTGCAAGTGACTGGTTCGTGGACGCAGGGATGTATTCAATCTCCCGGTGAATGCGCCCGACAATCTCTTCTCCATCGACGCTGGTGACGACGTCTCCCACCTTCACCCCGGCCTTTGTAGCCTCGTCATCGAGGATCGCCGTGACCACGGGCTTCTTCTCTACCAGCCGAATACGAAGGCCCACCGCGGCAATCCCGAAGTAGCGGCCAAGCTCCGCACTGTGGATCTTGGCGTTCGTATCGTCAACGTGTGTCAGTGCGGCGGCCGCAGCCAGGTTGTACTCTCGCTCATCCTTAGCCGCGATGAATTTGGGTAGAAACTCAGCAAAGTAATCGTCCCAATCACCGTCCATCAGGTCGCGATAGGCAAAGAAGTTCCGCACTGAAGCCCACATCTTATATGCTGCCAGGATGCGATAGTCGACCGAGGGATAGGGGCTTTCAGGGTCCGCGTGCTCACGCGGCGGGACGGAAGCCAGATTCACCCCGTTGGCTGGTTCCGAAAGGTTCAAAGTCGCCGAGATTCCGGCGCCCACCGGCAACGTAAATGGCGGCGGCGCTGGATTGACCACCAAGAAACTCTGATGAACGCCGTGGTGCACTAATGTCACCACAGGGCCCGAGGCGTCGTCGGACCGGTCAGCCAGTTTTCCATCGGATAAGTAGCTGGACTGGTCCTTCAAAGCATCCAGCATGATGCGCAGTGCAGCCTGATAAGCATCGGGCGTGTGGGCTGTTCTGATCGCGGGAAGCGCTCGAACAAGCGCCGCATCCCAATCGATAAGACGCGTGGCCACATACGGGTGAAAGTATTCTACCGTCGCCCATAACTTCGCAGTGGCCAGCAAACGCTCGGCTTCATTCGGAAAATCCGTCGCCGGTGCGGCAAAACAACGAATCGAAAATAGGAACGCAGTGGCAGCCAGAAACCGACGCAGCGTCATAGCTCCGCTACTGTGTGGGAGGCCCGACCTGCAGCTGATTATCGACTTCCTTAACGCCTTTCACCTTCTTGGCGAGCTTGGTTGCGCGGTCTTTTCCTCGTTCGCTATCGGCACGGCCCTTAATGGTGACTACTCCGTCCTTCACCGCCACATCGAAGCCGCCGCCCTTAACGTCTTGATCCGTGGTCAACCGCATGCGCACCTGATCGTAAATCCGGTCATCGGTTTTTTGATCTGCCAAAGCTGTCTGCGTCCAGGCCCCGCCTGCCACCAGCAGCACCGCGAAAAAACGTCTCATCTATCTTCCGAGCCTATCATCGAACGCCAGTCCACAGCATCCAGAAAGGCCGGGTCCTCGCGCCAGTCCGGCCGCACTTTTACAAACAATGACAGAAAGACCTTGGTGTCTAACCGGCGCTCCAGTTCCATGCGCGCTTCCGTGCCGATCTTCTTCAGCGTCTGCCCCTTGCCTCCTACCAGAATCGCCTTTTGCCCCTCTCGCTCCACGTGTATAGTCGCTCCGATCCGTGTCAGCTTCGGCGTCACCTCCCAGCTGTCGATCAGGATCGCCGCCGCATGTGGAACCTCTTGCCGGACGTTATGCAGGATTCTTTCGCGAATGATTTCCGCCGCGAGAAATCGCATCGGCTGGTCCGTCAAATAGTCCTCGGGGAAGATCGCCGGTCCCTCGGGAAGGTGCTGTTGAATCACGCTCTTCAGATGATCCAGACCATTGCGAGTGCGGGCCGAAACCGGCACCGCTTCGACAAAAGGAAATAGTTCGCTGTAACTCTGTATCCGCGGCAGTAACTCACGCTTGTCGTCGAGTTGATCGATCTTATTCAGAACCAGAATCGCCTTCTCGGACTTGTCCAGCGCGCTCACTGCATGTTCATCTTCTTCGCTCAACCGCCGGGAGGCGTCCGCGACAAACAGGATGAGATCGCGATCATGAAGCGCGCCGCGCACCGTGTCCATCATGCGCCGGTTAAATAGCGTATCGGACTTATGGATCCCCGGAGTATCCGCAAACACAATCTGCGACTCTTTGGAAGTGAGTACGCCCTGCACGGATGTCCGAGTGGTCTGCGCCTGATGCGCGGTAATCGAAATCTTTTCCCCAACCAGCGCATTCACCAGCGTTGACTTCCCGGCGTTCGGCCGTCCGACCACAGAAACGAAGCCGGCCCGATAGGCAGCGGCTGGTTGTGCCGCGCTCATGCTGCCCCAACTGGCGACGGCGCTGCCACTTTTGACAGACGCACTTCATTCACCCGCCGGCCGTCGGCGGCCAGCACCTCGAACCGCACTCCGTCACGCTCCACCATTTCTCCCGCCTCTGGAACATGGCCCAGCCACTCCGTCACCAAACCGCCCAGAGTCGTGGACTCCGTATCTTCTTCCGGCCGGAAATTCAGCAGATCTTCCAATCGATCAAGATCCAGGCTTCCCGGAGCAACGAACACCGTCTCGGACTCCTGCTTCACGTCGCGATCCGGTTCGTGTTCATCACGAATCTCCCCGAGAATTTCTTCCACCAGATCTTCCATCGTGACCAGCCCTGCCGTATTGCCATACTCGTCGATGACCACCACGACATGCGATCCCTCCCGCTGCATCTCCCGCAGCAGATCGGTCACTGGCTTCGTCTCCGGCACCACTTGAATGGGCCGCAACAACTGCTGTAGCTGCTTCTCCTGACGCTCCTGCGGTTCCAGCTCAAAGATGTCCCGCACGTGGATGAAGCCGACGATATTGTCGATAGAATCCTGAAATACCGGTATCCGCGAATACTGTTCGTGGATCACCAGCTGCCTCAAATCCTCCAGCGACTTGGTCACCGCAATCGCCACAATGTTCGGCCGCGGCGTCATCACCTCGCGCACACTCTTGTCTCCAAACGCCACCACTGAGTGAATCAGTTTGCGATCCTCTTCTTCCAGGATCCCCTCTTCCGCTCCCGCCGCGATCAGTGCTTCGATGTGCTCCACGGAGTCGTTCGCCGCATTCCCACTCACATCAAAATCCAGCAGTGACTGAAAAACCCGCACCAAGCCCGTAAAAGGAACCGAAAGCAGCGCCAGAAACCGGATTAACGGCACCAGCCTGAGCATCCACATCCCCTTGGTGCGCCGATACAGAAACGCCGGAATCAGATACGTCGAGACCAGCATCGCCAGAAACGAAAACGCTACGGCCTCGAGTACACTTTGCCAGTGTGGCGCTTCAGGGCGTAGCGTCGCGCAAAGGAAAAACACTCCCACCAGCG
>CBAAAA010000477.1:0-4045 GCA_964658695.1 uncultured Solirubrobacteraceae bacterium
TGAACTTAAACACGCCGTAAGGCTCTTTGCGTACGCTTTTCCCTTTGTTGAAGTTCGGGCCTTCGTTGATGTGCGAAGCAGTGATATAGATGAAGCCGTCCGGACCTTCCGTGAACGTGTCCGGCCATTGCAGCCGCGAATCTTGAACAACGGTTTGAAAACTGCCGCCCGGAGGCATGCGCGCCACTGCATTATGTGTCACGTCACTGAGATAAAGATCGCCCTTTTCGTCCATCCATAGGCCGTCCGTGGGGAACGCCTTTGCAACCTTCTCAACAGCCGCTGATACCTTGTCCGGTGTGGCCGATGCATCCCGGAGGACGTCGGTCTTCACTCGATAGAGAGTGTTCGCCGTGATCGCCTTGTAGTAAACATACTGGCCGTCCTTCGAGAGTTCCAGACTGTCTGCCTTGAATTGCGGAGGCTTACCGAACTGCAGCAGCGGTTTCCCGTTGACTGACACGCTTACGCCCGGCTCCGCGGTCACCGATGGATGGCCGTCCAGAGCCCGGTGTGCTTTGCCGCTCTTCAGATCGACAATGATCAATCCGCCGTGGCCGCTGTCGGTGATGTAGGCAAAGTTTCGCTGCAGGTCGAAGCGCACATCATTCAGGTAGGTATCGGGTTGTGCCACATCTTGCCCGAACGCAATGACCCGGCTTACCTGGTTGGTCTTCAGATCGATGCGCACCATTTTGGGACCATTCGGAATGGCCGGTCCCAACAGCGGTGCGGCCGCGTCCAGGATCCAGAGTGCATCTGAACCATCCATAACTACGCTCTGTACGCATACGAAATGATCGCTCACCGTATTCGGCTTCAGGTTCCACTGGTTCCACTTCTCATCCGGGAACGGCTTGAGGCTGCCATCCTTAGCCACTTCAGCAACAGCGTAAAGATAGTGATCCGACCACCTCGGAAAATTCACAAAGAGTCTGCCGGACTTGGAGACGCTGATACCTGTGATCTGAAAATCGTTATTCGAATAAACCTCAGTGAGCGATGCGGCATGGACAAGTCCGGCCACAGCCAGCGCCATGCACAGTGAATACCTCATACCTAATGGATACCGATATGCTTTGAACGTTTCCCTCGATGGTTTTCCGCGAGTCGTGTCGAGTGACGGCAGTTGACTACCATCTCAGTAGATGAACCTGCTGATTTTTTCTGACATTCACGCGGACTACGCGTCGCTTGAGCGGTTGATGAGTACCGAGGCCGATCGCTACTTCGCCGCCGGAGACCTGGTGAATTGGGGTGAAAAGCTAAACCACGTGGGCCCGATTCTAGCTCAACATGCGGAAACTACTTACGTGCTTCCCGGCAATCATGAATCGGAGGCCGATGTGGTGGCTCTTTGCAGCGAATTCCACCTGCATAATTTTCATGGCGAAACTCTTGAGTTGAACGGGTACCATGTCGCAGGACTTGGATACTCGAATCCCACGCCGTTCAACACACCCGGCGAATACACCGAAGATGAACTTGCGCAACGTCTCAGCCGATTCGCGGGACTGGCGCCACTTGTCCTGATCTGTCACTGTCCGCCCAAGAATACGCCGCTAGACCGGGCCGGCGAAGGACTTCACTTCGGGAGTCAGGCCGTACGGGACTTCATCGAGAAGGAACAGCCGGAGTACTTCTTCTGCGGGCACATCCATGAAGCGGCCGGCGTCGAAACGATGCTCGGCAAGACACGGAGCTGGAACGTTGGCAAGAAGGGGCACGTCCTTTCCATCTGAGTTCAGTAGAGAAAGATTCACCCGCCATAATGTAGGCAAGTCAAGCTCTTCTAAAATGGACAAATTCAAAATACAGGGCGGCACTCCGCTCTCGGGCGAAATCTCCATCAGCGGCGCCAAGAATTCAGCGCTGCCTTCCTTAGCTGCCAGCCTGCTCACCGAAGAAAACGTGATTCTGCACCGCATTCCGCAGGTGAAAGATGTTACGACCATGCTCTCGCTGCTCACTTATGCCGGGGCCGGCGTTAGTCAGCAAGGCGGCAAAGTTTGTGTTCATGCCAAGTCACTTGATCGTCCCGAAGCTCCCTACGATGTGGTGAAGACGATGCGAGCCTCCAGCCTGGTTTTAGGACCGTTGGTGGCGCGCACCGGGCGTGCACGAGTCTCGATGCCAGGAGGCTGCGCGATTGGCGCTCGCCCCATCAATCTGCATGTTTCGGCGCTTGAACAACTCGGCGCGACCATCGAACAGACACATGGCTACGTCGAGGCGCAGGCGCCCGATGGTCTGCGCGGCGGCAATATTCATTTCGATCGCATCACCGTAACCGGGACTGAGGATGTGCTGATGGCCGCGGTCCTCGCTCGTGGAGAAACCGTGATCCGCAACGCGGCTCGCGAACCCGAGGTCAAAGATCTGGCCGACCTGCTGACCAAGATGGGCGCCAAGATCGAAGGCGTCGGCACGTCCATCATCAAGGTCAAGGGAGTGGAGCGGTTGCACGGCGCGGAGCACTTCATCATTCCGGACCGTATCGAGGCCGGAACGTTTCTGCTTGCCGGAGCCATGTCCCGCGGTGAACTTGTCCTGACAGATTGCGTGCCAGAGCACATTGCCGCCTTGATTTATAAGATGGGGCAAGCCGGGGCGGATGTTGAAGAAGTGGGTCAGAATGCGCTGCGCGTGCGCTGCGACGGACGTCCCAAAGCAGTCGACGTGACTACCGAAGAGTACCCGGGCTTTGCCACTGATCTTCAGGCGCAGTACATGGCATGGATGACCGTCGCACACGGCATCAGCTTCGTCACCGAGACCATTTTCGAAAATCGTTTTATGCATGTTCTCGAACTGGCGCGGCTGGGAGCGAACATCCGTATTGAAGGACGGCAGGCGATCGTCGCTGGCGAGGAGCGGCTCACCGGCGCCCAGGTGATCGCTTCTGATCTGCGCGCCAGTGCTTCGCTGGTGCTCGCTGCCCTGTTTGCCCAGGGCGAGACGATTATTGATCGTGTCTACCACATGGACCGCGGTTACGAACGCATCGAAGAAAAGCTGGCAGCGGCGGGCGCCCGCATCGTGAGGATCCAATGACCGGGAGAGTCCAATGAAGGTGCACTCGCCCGGTTTCCTCGCAATCGTGGCGGATGCCAAAAAAAGCATCCGCGAAATCGACATAGAAGAGTACAAGCGGCTTCTGGAACGGGGAGAGGCTGGTCAGTTGGTGGATGTGCGCGAAGATCACGAATGGCAGGCCGCGCATGCCGCCGGAGCCGTGCACCTGAGCAAAGGCATCATCGAGCGCGACATTGAAACCAGTTTCCCCGACAAGAATACCCGGCTCGTTCTCTACTGCGGAGGAGGATATCGTTCCGCTCTTGCCACAGACAATCTCCAGAAGATGGGTTACACCAACCTGTTATCGCTGGACGGTGGCTGGCGCGCGATCGAAGCATCAGGCCTTCCTCTCGAAACCGGCAGTTAGCCCGTGTTCTAACTTAATTCAGCAGTAGCTCCAAAGTTCTGCCCCATTGCAACAACCGCGGTTCCTGAAACGCCGGAGCAATCAGTTGCAGTCCGATCGGCATACCATTCGACGCCTTACCGCACGGCATCGACAAAGCGGGCAAACCGAGAAAGTTCATGGCTCGGACGAGGCGTGTCGAGGCGGTACGGACTTCTTCCGTCTCGCTCCCAATCTCGACCGTCGCTGCGCCTCTCAGTGGCGCGGTGGTGGGAGTCGTCGGTGTCGCCAGCACGTCCACCGCTGACCAGATGGAGGCGAACTCCCGCTCGTAAAGCAAGCGCAGCCGCTGCGCGTTCACATACTCATGCCCGGCCAGCAACTCACCCTGTTTGATGAGTGCGCGGAAACTTTCGCTGAACAACGCCGGGTCAAGAATGTTTACGTAAACCGACGAAGCTTCCACAAGTTGCACGACCATTGCCGCCGCATTCACCTTCACCAGATCCGGGACCGCAATCTCCACCGGAATGGCTCCGGCGCGCCGCATCTCCTCCACTGTCGAATGAACAGCTCTTGCGACCTCTTCGTCCACCCGATCGAAGAAGAAGTTCTTCGGCA
>CBAAAA010000478.1:0-4036 GCA_964658695.1 uncultured Solirubrobacteraceae bacterium
GAGTTTGGCTTCCTGCAGATTGGTCATGCCGATGACGTCCATACCCCAGCTGCGGTACACATTCGATTCCGCCCGGGTTGAGAAAGCCGGGCCTTCCATACACAAATACGTGCCGCCCAGCTTGCTGGCAATCGAAAGCTCCTGGGCTGCCTGGTGCGCCAGCGGACCAACCTGCGGACAGACCGGATCTGCAAAGCCAATATGCGCCACCACGCCGTTGCCGAAGAACGTGGAGATGCGGCCGCGAGTGCGATCAAAAAACTGATCGGGAATGACGAACTCAAGCGGCTTATGTTCTTCCTTCAGCGACCCCACAGCGCTTACCGACAGGATCCGCTCGACACCGAGCATCTTCAATCCGTAGATATTCGCCCGGAAGTTTAACTCCGACGGGGTAATTCGATGTCCACGGCCGTGCCGGGCCAGAAACGCGACTTCCCTGCCTTCCAGCGTCCCGACAATGTACGGATCGGAAGGCGCGCCGAAGGGAGTCTCCAACTTCACTTCCGCATGCGCTTCGAAGCCCGGCATGGAGTACAGCCCGCTGCCGCCGATGATCCCGATTTCCGCAGTGCGATTCAAACTCCTGTTTCTCGCTTTCTCATATGTCCATCATGCACATGTGTCCATCATGCTCGTCTTTCCATGATGCTCATATTTTCGTCAGGCACAATAGGGGTGCATGTCCGATCTCCAGCCGTCGTCGGCCGAGGAACTGGCCAACGCTCTCGCTGATCAGGCGGCGCGCCGGGCGCCGATCACGTTGTTTGGCAGAAACAGCAAACGGTTGATGGCAGGCCCGCTGCCAGACCGCTCCCTCTGCGTCTCTACGACAAGACTCAACAAAATTTTGCAATACGAACCCGGCGACCTCACGGTCAGCGTTCAGGCCGGGATGCAGTTTACTGAATTGCGATCGGTCCTGGCCCGCAACCGTCAGATGTTGGCGCTTGATCCGCCCTTCGCTGCAGAATCGACCATCGGCGGGATTGTCGCCTCGAATAGCAATGGCTCTCTCCGCCGGGGGTTTGGCGCGGTCCGTGACCTGGTGATTGGCCTCACGTTTGCCACTCTCGAAGGAAAGCTTGTGACCTCCGGCGGCATGGTCGTGAAGAATGTGGCCGGCCTTGATATGGGGAAGTTGATGATCGGCAGCTTCGGCACGCTGGCGGCGATCACCAGTGTAAACTTTCGCGTTCATCCGCTGCCGGAGGAATCACGAACGTTCCTTTTCAGCTCTCCGAATCTGGAATCGATTCTTGAGAAACGTGCTCTGCTTGCAAACAGTCCTTTGCAACCGATTGCTTTTGATCTGCTGTCTCCCGCAGCCGCCGCACGGCTTAACCAGCGCGGTTTTCTGCTGCTTTTTCGAGCGGGCGGAAGTCCAGGTGTCCTGGCCCGCTATGCCAAGGAATTGAAAGTGGAGGAATCGCTAACCGGGAAGCCAGAGCGGGAATGCTGGAAGTGCGTTCGTGAGTTCACGCCGGATTTTCTGCACCGGCAGAACGGCTTAGTGCTTCGCATTTCATCGACGGTTACGAATCTTCATTCGTTGCTTCGCCTGATCTCAGGCCCGAGCATCACTCGCGCGTCATCAGGAATCACCTATGCGTATCTCTCTTCCTGGGCGGCGGCATCTCCGATATTACGAGCCGCTTCCGAAGACGACTGGACTGTGGTGGTAGAGTTCGCCAACGACGAGATCCGGCGAACCAAACAGCTTTGGTATGAACCGGAATCCAGTGCTCGCGCGAACGCGTTTGACATGATGAAAAAGATAAAGAACATGTTTGACCCGGGATCTTTGTTGAATCCGCTTCGTCTGTATGGCCGCATCTGAACTGCCGCCCGTTTTTCACGCCCTGGAATCCGGCCCCGCGCAGAGCGACCTGGACAAGTGCGTGCATTGCGGACTTTGCCTGAACGCGTGCCCCACGTACCGGCAGCTGGGGGTCGAGATGGATTCGCCGCGGGGCCGCATTTACCAGATGAACGCCGTCAAGAACGGAGCTCCGGTCACGCCCGAGTACTTGCAGCACATCGACCTTTGCCTCGCTTGCCGCGGCTGCGAAACCGCCTGCCCGTCCGGGGTTCCGTATGGCCGGATGATCGAAGAAGCACGCGCTGCTCTCGAGCAGGAACGGCCGCGGTCTCTCGTCAACAGGCTCTTCCGGCGATTGATTTTCCGCAATCTTCTGCCATCCCGTACTGCGCTCGAGATCGCCGGAGCCGGTCTTTATGCCTATCAGGCATCGGGCGTGCAGAGACTTGTCCGTGCCAGCGGCCTGCTCAACTTTTCCCGGACTCTCGCCAACATTGAAGCTCTCTCACCGACTGCCGAAGTACCTTTCTTCCACAGCAAGATCGGTCGCACATTTCCCGCTATCGGAGAGCAACGGTATCGGGTCGCGTTTCTCGCCGGCTGCATTGCCAATATCACCTTCGCTCGCTTAAATGAGGCAACGGTTCGCGTGCTGCAGCAGAACGGATGCGAAGTCGTTCTCCCGGAAGCTCAGAACTGTTGTGGCGCCCTGCACGTGCACTCGGGGCTGGCGGAAGATGCGCGAAAACTGGCGCGTAACAACATCGATGCGACGGACGGGGAAAACTTTGATGCCATTCTCACCAACGCCGCCGGATGCGGCTCAACACTGAAGGAGTACGACAACCTGCTGGCTGCTGACCCTGTTTATCGCGGCAAGGCGCAGCGTTTCACAGCATTGATGAAGGACGTCACGGAGTTCCTTGGATCCATTGAGCTAAACAGGAACATGGGCACCGTGAATGCCGTCGTGACGTATCAGGATTCCTGCCATCTGGCCCACGGGCAGAAGATCAAGGACGCTCCTCGACGGCTATTGAAACAAGTGCCCGGCCTCACTTATCGAGAGATGCCGCAAGCGGACATCTGCTGCGGCAGCGCGGGCGTCTACAACATCGTCCAGAACGAGATGGCAATGGATATCCTGCGCTCTAAGATGCAAGCTGTGGCGTTAACAAAAGCCTCTGTCATTGCCACTGCCAATCCCGGCTGCATGCTGCAACTGGAAGCCGGAGCGCGCCTCTACGGCAAGGGCCAGCGCATTGCGCACGTGGTTGAAGTTCTTGACGAAGCGTACCGCGCGGCGGCTGGCAACTGAACCTTCGCCAGACGTGCTATTCTGACGTGGTCAAGGTGCTCGTTTAACGCGAGTGAAAAGGGAAGCGGGTGAAAATCCCGCACGGTTGCGCCACTGTGAATAGCGAGTGGACCGGCTGAAACCACTGTTTCGAAAGAAACGGGAAGGCGCCGGTTCGCAATGACCTGTCAGTCAGGAGACCTGCCTTGAATCGTTGGTCCGCGCCGCGCTTCGCATGAAGGGTGTGGTGTACCGGGTCGGCCTTAGAGGCTGCGCCTGCTCCCTCATTCTTCTTGTCCCAGCGTAAGCCGGACTTGCGGCAAATTTTTTGGAGGCGCAGTTCCTCGCTTATGCTGACAGTCATTACCGGCGGCGCTCGCAGCGGCAAAAGCAGCTTTGCACAATCTCTGTGTGCGAGCGCTTCCAAAGTCACTTACATCGCTACCGCACGTCCGGACGATGAGGAGATGCGCACGCGTATCTCCCGTCATCAGCAATCCAGGCCGGCCGCATGGGGGACGCTGGAGGCGCCACTAATGCTTGCCGAAGCTGTGAAGCGCAGCATCTCGGACTCGAACATCGTTCTGGTTGACTGCGTCACGGTCTGGCTGAGCAATCTTCTCTTCGAGTGGCGCAGTGACGACGAAATGCAGTTGGAGCGAAAAGCCCGTGAACAGGCTGGCGGGTTGATCGAGGCCTCCCGAAGCGGTCATGTGATATCGGTCACCAACGAAGTAGGCTCGGGCATCGTTCCGGAGTCGCCGGTAGCGCGGCAGTTCCGAGATCTGCAAGGATTCGTCAATCAGCAACTCGCGCAGGCGGCCGATGCCGTGCACCTGGTTGTCTCGGGCATTCCGTTGCAGATCAAGCCCGCGTTGAGTAGGGCGGTGTGAGCGCGCCCGTGAGGAATCTAAGTT
>CBAAAA010000479.1:0-1612 GCA_964658695.1 uncultured Solirubrobacteraceae bacterium
CCGACATGTACACCGAAGAGGAGTGCCCGGCTTGGCCCGGCAACTCCTCACCCATTAACGGCAGCATGGCCGCGTTGGCGATGTGGAACAGCAGCACGGCGATCGCAAACGTCGGGACCAGCGGGTTCGCAATCACTTCCCGGACGCTCAGCGCCGAGTCTTTGCGCGAAGGAGTCTCGGGAGCCTCGCGCGCCACATCGTTATCAATGTCCGGGCTGCGGATCGATAACGCCGTTCCGGCACAGACAAGGCCCAGAGCCCCGCAAACATAGAAAATCCATTGAAGGCCCGCGGCATATCCCAGATAACCCGCCAGAGAGGCCGTCAGCAGATTGCCGGCGTGATTGAAGCTCTCATTCCGGCCGATGCGGCGGCCAAGTGCCTGTCTGCCCACGATGCCCAGGGAAATGGCGGCGACCAGGGGCGTTGCGACTGCGGTAGAGATTCCCACCAGCACCTGATTCGCGATCTGCAAGCTTACGGTCGGGACCACGGCAATCAGTAAGGCGCCGATTCCAATGACAAGCGCTGATCCGGCCATCAGCCACTTTTTGAAGTTCATGCGGTCGATGAGGGAACCAGCCGGCGCCTGGCTAAGGACAGCCGCAATCTTCTGGGCCGCCAAGACCATTCCCACTTGCGCCGGATTCCAGTGCTTTGCCGAAACGAAATAGGTCGCCATGAACGGACCTACTCCGGTCTCAACGTCCGCCAAAAAGAAGTTGACCCAATCGAGAGCGAGAAGACTCCGTTTGCTTGGCATCATGTCGTCTTTGCGATTTCGGCGGCGATCATCAGCCTCGTGGGTGAGCAGCTACGATCTCGAAGTTGAGACAATTGCCGCCGGCGTTGAGCGCAAGAATGTTCATTGCAATACTCACCCCAAGAGTAACGACCGGGTGATCTCGTTCAAACGCGAGCCCGACGCCGCGATCCGCAGCCGGATAATACATATTGGAAATCCTACCGGCCGCAATGTTGCGTGACCGGGCGGTGCGTCCGTCGCTGCAGCCACACCGCTGTTCGCATACTGGAGAAAACCATGCTGATCGGATTCTCCTGCGCATCAGCGTTCAGCAGGCTCTTCCGCCGGAGGTTCGGCGCCCCCTCCTCCATTCGCCCGAAATTCGCAAGAATGGGCAAGCCGTTTTCCGCGGCTTCCCCAGACGCGACTCATGACGAGCTTTCTACTTGCTGCGTTGTTCGCCTGATCTTGACGGCCGTCGACTAACGCTTTTCGGTGGTCGCTAAAAGCCTGGCGCCCGGCACTCCTCGCACGAACAAATCTTTCTTAGATGATCGAACGAGTAAATGCCGGAGCTATGTCCATCATTCCAAAAAATCCGAACCGCATAACTCCCCACCGGCTCCACTGAGGTCATCTTCAAAGCCGGCTTAAACATCGGAAACGGATCCGGATTGCAATAATCCGATTTCTGCGGCTCCGTCCCATGCGCTCCCGTGCAGCTCGCGCACGGACACTCATCGCGCAGATACGCCAGACTGTAATCGCTGTGGTGGCCGTCCGCCCAGTCAATCTTGATTCCCGTCGACTTCGAGATCGCGATATGCTCCGGCTTATACGTCTTCAGCAACTCCTTATAGACCGCGA
>CBAAAA010000479.1:1622-4022 GCA_964658695.1 uncultured Solirubrobacteraceae bacterium
GGCGCTTTCGTTTCGCTTTGCATGCTTGCTCGTTAGACGTTCAAGACGCGCTCAATGTCTCTTACGCCCGGAATCCGCCGAAAAGAAGTAATCACCCGTTCCAGCTGCTTCTTGTCCCTCACATCGATCGTCAGGTCCACCACGGCGCTCTCATCGCTCCGGGCCTCGTCGGTTCGCGCTTCCAACGTGCGTATATTGCTCGCTTCATTACTCAGGATTGAAGTCAGCTGATGCAGAATGCCCGGCCGGTCATCGGTATAAACCACAATCTTCACCGGCAGCGGCTCCTGCCCGCTTCGCGCCCACTCCACGTCTATTTTGCGTTCGGCCTCATACATCAGGTTCTGCACATTGGTGCATTGCACCGAATGGACCGCCACGCCCTTACCGCGGGTGATATACCCGACAATCTGCTCGCCGCGAATCGGATTACAGCACTTTGCCCGGTACACCATCACGTCGTTCACACCCTTGACGTGAATCGTGAGATCGCCATCGCCGATCGGAGAGCTCGGCTGATATTGCTGCGGCTTTGTCGTGGGCTGCGGCAGCGCCGTCGAAGCGGCCAGCACCTCATCCGGAGCAACCTTTTGCAACACCTGCCGCGCCGAAAACCTGCCGAATCCAAGTGCCGCGTATAGATCTTCCGTCTTGCTGACGCCATACTCGGAAGCCACCGTCTCCAGATCGCCACTCGAGATCCGTCCAAAGTTCAACCCCAGACGCCTTGCTTCTTTCTCCAGCGACTTTTGCCCGATCTCAACCGCCTTCGCCCGTTCGGTCGCATTGATTACGTGCTTGATGCGGTTCCGCGCGCGCGAAGTCTTCACCATCGCCAGCCAGTCTTTGCTCGGCTGGTGGCCGCTTTGCGTCAGGATCTCGACCACGTCGCCATTCCGCAGGATGTACTTCAACGGCTTGATTACGCCATTCACCCGCGATCCGGTACACGTGTTTCCGACGTCGCTATGAATCGCGTACGCGAAATCGATTGGCGTTGCGCCACGCGGCAGCACCACCACGCGGCCGCGCGGAGTGAAGGTATAAACTTCCTCGGGGTAGAGATCGACCTTCAGTGTCGAAAGGAACTCGGTCGAATCGCGCATGTCGCGCTGCCATTCGACCAACTGACGCAGCCATGCAATCCGGGCGTCATCCTGATCCGGCTTCCCTTTCCCGCCTTCCTTATATTTCCAGTGCGCCGCAATGCCTTCTTCCGCCACCCGGTGCATCTCTTCGGTGCGGATCTGCACTTCAAACGCAAGTCCTCCGGGTCCAATCACTGAGGTGTGCAGGGATTGATATAGATTCGGCCGCGGCATCGCAATAAAGTCCTTGATGCGCCCCGGGATGGGATGCCATTCGTTGTGAATTACTCCCAGCGCCGAGTAGCAATCCTTTACGCTCTGCGTGATAATGCGAACCGCCAGTAGATCGTACACCTGGTCGAGCGCGATCTTCTGCCGCTTCAGCTTCAGGTAAACCGAATACGCCCGTTTCACCCGGCCTTCCACCCGCGCCAAAATGCCCTCTGCAGCCAGTCCCGCCTCAATCTGGCGCTGCGTCTGATGCAGCCACTCTTCGTTCTCGTGGCGCTTCGAATCGATCTCCCGCATCAACTCCGCCGAAGCCGCCGGCTCCAGCGTCTTGAACGATAGATCCTCCAGCTCCCCTCGCACCTTGCCCATTCCAAGCCGGTGCGCAATCGGCGCGTAAATGTCGATGGTCTCCTGCGCTATCGCAACCTGCCGCTCCGGACCCAGCGACTCGATCGTGCGCATATTGTGTAGCCGGTCCGCCAGCTTAACGATAATGACCCGTATATCTCCGGTCATCGCCAGCAGCATCTTGCGCAAGCTTTCCGTTTGCCGGTCCTCGCGATTCGCGAGACTGATTTTACTCAGCTTGGTGACGCCATCTACACAGCGCGCCACATCTTCGCCAAAACGCTCTCGAATCTCATCCAGCTTGACGCCCGTGTCTTCCACTACGTCATGCAACAGCCCGGTCTGCAGGCAGACCATATCCATCTGCATATCGGTCAGCAGTTTGGCAACCGCGATCGGATGTGTAATGTAAGCCTCGCCGGACTTGCGCTTCTGCTCCCCGTGCCGCTCGGCCGCAAACATGTAAGCCCGGCGCATCGGCTCCAGATCTTCGCCGGGCCGCGAAGCGCGAACATAGTCCTCTAGGCTACGATAGAGTTCATCAACCTGGGGACCATCCAAGACACTACTGGGCATTGAAGACTACTACCAGATTAGACTAGCCCGGCGTCTTCGAAATATCTGGATAGCCTCTGATGCCAGCGGCGAGAAAAACCCGGGACAGGCTTAAGCGCCGTCACGTCAGTCACTGATGTAGACGTAAGCTCGAGCAGGCGCGTCTGCCTGTACCGTC
>CBAAAA010000480.1:0-4019 GCA_964658695.1 uncultured Solirubrobacteraceae bacterium
CCGTGTTGCCCCATCCCGTGAATGTGGTCACGCCGTTCCCGCTGAAGTTGGCGGCAGGCGATGCCCCATAGGACACAGCGTTCGGGATGTGCGGTAAGTCGGCGGGGTTCTGCCCTGCGACCGACCCGTAGCCTTCATTCCGATTGACGTAGCCGTAGGCAAAGTGACTCAAGAACGTGGGTGTGAAAATGTGGTCCCAGTTCACCCGGCTTACCCATGCATCTTCCGGATTCGCCGGACTGGAGGTACACAGTTGGACCGGGAGAGCGCATTGCTCATTGGGCGCTGTGGTCTGACGCCAAATGGTTACATAGATGTGATCCTTCTCTCCCCAGTAGTGATCGATCTTGTAAAGGAATTCGTCCAGATTGGAAAGAATACCGTCCGATACCGGAACCGCCAGATAGTTGTTGTATGGCCCCGAACTTGTCGGGGTCGGCAAGAACTTCATCCATTGCTGCGCAAGCGGACTTTGCTCGGACACTGGAATTTGGTTGTTCGGGTAGGGTGTCCGGGAAATCACTCCGTTGGTGACGACCTCAGTCTTGGGATCATAGATCGGCACTCCCAGGTCGGAAAAATCGCCGGATCGCTCCTGGATTGAAGGGATTGAATATACAGGCCGAACCGTGCCCCCCAGACTTCGCAAATATTCTTCGTCATGGAAGAAGTAGGTCTTATGCTTCGGCCCCCAGATAAACGGCAAGAACGGCAGTTTCACCGGACCGCCAATAAATCCGCCAAACTCATTTTCGTTATCCTTCGGGCGCTGGTCCCCAGGCAGCCGCTGATTGGTAAACTGCAGGGCGTTCAAATCTTTATTCCGCAGGTATTCGAAGACTCCGCCATGGAACTGGTCGGTGCCGCTGCGCGTGGTCACCATGATTTCGCCGCCCGTGGTGGTCCCATACTGCGGCTCATAGCTCGAAGTCAGCACGCGAACTTCACTCACCATATCCGGCGTCGTCGGAAAATCGTAGAACGACACCATGCCGCTCTGCGACATCGTGCCTTCCTGCATGCTCACCCCGTCCATCACCGCTTCATCACCCATTTTCAGGCCGCCGTTGATCCGTGAGTTGTATGGCTGAACGCTGGTACCGGTATTGACTCCCGGCAGGAACGCCACGAACTGAACCGCATTGCGTGGGGTTCCGGCCGAAACTTCCAGCGGCAGCTGGTTGACAATCTGCGGCGCCACGCTGGCTTGGACGGAGCCATTGTCGTAGTTCAACTGAGCCGCGTCGGCTCGTACTTCTATCTTGGTGGACGCGTCGCCCACTTCGAGGCTCACCGGGAGATTCACAGATTGGTTTGCCAGCAGCTGTATGTTGCTCTGGACGTAACTGCGAAAACCTTGGGCGGCAACATTCAGGTTATACGTTCCAGGAACCAGATTCGGAAACGCAAACCGGCCGTCACTGTCTGTCTTCACTGTGGTCTTAAGCTGGCGCTCCGTTCCAGTGATCGTGACCTCAGCCTGCGGTACGGACGCGCTTGATTTGTCCGTCACCTGACCTTCCAGACTTGCGTTTTGACTCTGACCGAAAGCCGCTGCCGCCAGCATCAGCATCGCGATCGACAATTTCAATGAAGAATGAAAACTCACGCCGCCCCCCTTTTTCCAAACCCCGAACGTACCTTCGCACTTACTTCCTGCGCGGATCTCTAATAGCTCAACGTTATATATCAGCCAAAAGGTGGAGTCAAGAAAAAACGCTTAACCCGTTTGCTGTATGATTCGTGGGACAAGACTGATCAGCACCGTGAAGATCCTGAGTCTCGCCCTGGCAGCCGCCTTATTTTGCTTACCGGCCCTGTGTTCTGAGGTAGACCAGCAGATTCTGTCCATCCAACAGGCGATCGAGTCCGGTGATCTGGAAGGAGCTTTGCGTCTGATCGCGGCGTCGCTCACGCAACAGCCGGACGAGGGCGGATTGTATAACCTGCGTGGAATCGTCTACGCCCGCCGCGACCAATTGACAGAAGCGGAAAGAGACTTTTCCCGCGCGGTCCGACTCGCCCCACGCTTGACACCCGCATGGCAGAACCTCGCAAGAGTCTGCCGTCTTCAGGCGGACGTGCAACCGTCGTCGCTGGCCTGCGCCATCTCCGCCTCGCAACGGATTGTGGACTTGAAGCCGGACGACATCGAAGCGCGCAGCACCTTGGCCCTGCTTTTCGAGAAGACGGGACAGTACATGGCCTCCCTGCACCAACTGGACACGTTGCCGCCTTCAGAGGCTTCCGGCAGCGCCGATTCGTTGCTTCGCTGCGCCGATCTCGCCGCCCTGGGCCGGACAGCGGAAGCAATGCCTATTGCGGCTCGTCTCGCCCAGGATCCAAACTTCTCCGAGGCGGATCTCGGCCCGGTTCTATCCTCCTTCGATTCGTCCAAAGCTGCCGCGGCGTTGATCCCGCTACTCGAGGGGTTGGATGCGCGTCAGGCAGCCGGCCGCACTACGCTGCAAGCGCTCGCCGTCGCGTACGAACAAACTCACCGCCCCAGGGAGGCCCGCAAAACACTGGAACGGGTGGCGCTCCTCGATCCATCCAACCCGGCTCATTTGCTCGAACTGGCGCGGCTTGCCGACGACGACAAGGACCACGAAGCAGCCCTCGGCTATCTCGGCCACGCGCGCGACCTCGCCCCCGGTAATCCGCAGATTCACTTCCTGTTCGCGAAGGTCGCCATGGAACTGGAGTTGCCGGTGGAAGCACGCGCCTCGCTCAACCGTGCCCTGGAGCTCGATCCTGCAAATCCTGGCTACAACTTCGCCATGGGCACGGTGATCCTCACCACTCGCGATGCGGCTAGCGCCGGCAATTATTTCCAGAAGTTCGTTTCCGCCCGCCCGGAAGATGCAAAGGGCCACTATGCGCTCGGTGTCGCCGACTACGCTTCGGGTGATTATGCCGGCTCAAAACAAGAAATGCTGAGGGTGCAAGACGACCCGAAAGTGGCCGGAGGAGCAGCCTACTTTCTGGGACGCATTGCCCGCCAGAACGACGATCTTCCAGGTGCTGCACAGAACCTTCGGAAAGCGATCGAATTGATGCCGGACTACGCCGAATCGCATACCGAACTCGCGCGCGTTTACATGCTCGAAGAAAGGCCGGAGCAGGCCCGCGCTGAACTTGATCTTGCACTGCATTTGGATCCGCATAGCTTTCAAGCCAATATGCAGTTGCTTGCCCTGTATAAACGAAGCCACGATCCGCGTGCGGATAGACAGTCCGAAGTTGTGAAGAGCCTGGATCAGGAGAGATCCAGGCGCGCCGAACTGATGCTCCGCACGGTTGAACTGAGGCCCTAGGCAGTGTCAGCGGCCAAGGTATTTTTTTTCCTGAGCGCCACGTCAGTTGCTCTGGCGCAGACGGATGACATAACGGAGCGCCTCCGGAGAACCTTGGCGGGCACGGACGTTTGTGAGCAGGCGATCGTCGAACTGAGAGCCAGGCATTTTGATGCCGTCCAGCACCTGCTCGAAAGCGCCCCCTCCGCCGGCGGCCGGAGTATAGCTGAGCGTGACTCGCTTCAGGGGGTCATGGCCTTTCTGCAAGGAAACATGAAAACGGCGGTATCTCACTTCGACGCCGCCCAACGGCTGGCCCCACTGAGCGAGCGGGATGTATTTACCGAAGCAATGGCCTTGACATCAGTGGGCAGGATAGCCGAAGCCCGCCGCCTGCTACAGCAATTGAACCAGAGCCACCCGGACCGCCCTATTTACATCTACTGGCTCGGCAGGCTCGATTTCGATGAGCACCGTTACGAGGATGCCGTCGCGAAACTGCGGCAATCGCTGGCGCTCGATCCAAATTCGGCGCGCGCCTGGGACAGCCTCGGTCTCGCATACGATATGCAAGGCCGCGCGGACGAGGCTGAAGAAGCATTCACCAAAGCCGCGGCGTTGAACCGCCGGCAAGCGCACCCTTCTCCCTGGCCGGCGCATGATCTCGGATACTGGCTTCTGCGGGCGAATCGCTGGCCGGAAGCCGAAGCGGACCTGCGTGAG
>CBAAAA010000481.1:0-4000 GCA_964658695.1 uncultured Solirubrobacteraceae bacterium
CCTCCATTTTATTCTCCGCCGGTAAATGATAAGGCCTTTGTTTGGAATAGGTTTTGCATTGATAAATGCAAAAACGCCTGACTGGCGAAGTCCGGGGTAGCAACCGGAAAGGGGTTCGAGCGGAGCTTTTTGGGGGAGCCAAAATCCGAAGGACGAAACCCCCTTGCATTAGGTCAGCTCGGCTCCCCCTCGCCAAACGAGTTCACCTAGCAGTGGCTGCTCTCATGCCGAGAACAAACCTCCACAAAAAAGAAACAGAGAGAAAGATCACCCTATTATCTTAGACACCCGTTTGGACGGAACATCGAGTCGTGTCACCGGGCTCGAGCCCTAGAAGTATGCAACATCAAATACGAGAGTAAACGCCTAGTTCGCGTTCACTTGCGTCGGCCAATTGATAGCGTTGGTACCATCGCACGCCTCGATGTCGTTCAGAGTAGTACCGGAAGGGGCTGTGTCGGCAGCAGACAGGATGCCCTTACTCGTTGTTACCGACACGAAGTCAGCAGAGCTGTCGGTGCATTGACTATTTCGGATGAGCCAGCCGCCATATGCGCCCGCAGCTCCCCCAAGCAGATAGCCCGAGGACCCCACGTACGTCGGGCCGTCCCAGGTGAAGACAGGGTTTGTGAAACTCCCCGAGTGGCCGTAGATCGCGGCTCCATACGTGCCCGGCCCGTCTAAGTACGCGTTTATATGCTTGTTGCCGCTTGCATACTCTGCGATCTGGATTGTCTGATTGGTCCAGATATGCTCCCCAACCGTAGTGTTATTGCCCGAGAGCGGCATCCACGCCTCGCCGTAGATCGCCGATGCTGTGGTTTCCAGGTTCCACGCGTGAGACATGACCATGTTGCTGAATTTCATTCCATTCGCCACCGGCACTCCATCCTGGACCAGGATGTATAACTGACCCGTACTCGCACAGTTGCCAGGATTCGCAATCGTGATCCCCGTTACATATCCATACGTAGTAGCTGGCAGATTGGGGAACCTGACCGATCCAACGGTCGACACCCGAGGCGTGACCGTAGGCACTGTTGTGCACGAGGCAAGGTCAGGCCCTATCACCTGTGCTCTCGTATACTGCTGCGTATATTGTTTGGTCCCGCCGTTTACTAGTGTAGCTCCAACGAGCGCACTCCCATTCCATAAGGGCGTCAGCAGCGCACCTTTGCCTGCACCCACAGTATCGAAAGCTTTTAAATTGTAGATCAAAACGTTATAGTCCTGGCCTGCAGCTCTCCCATCTTGATCCCCGAATTCTACCTCGTGGTCAGCGCCCGGAATCGCGTCACCGCAGCCCACATCAAATACGGTACCCCCTGACATTCCATAAAAGCCGCATGCCGCGGCATCGATGTGACCGGCGCTCACAGTAAAGCCTTGAAACAGCGCGTTGCGTACCGCTCCCGTAGTCGACTCTCTGACTGTGAAGGTTGCGTTGTTGGCAGCACAGCCTGTTCTCTTCGTTAAGCTGCTTACATTCGATCCATAGCCAATGATAGAAACCGTAGCGGAGGCTCCGCTCCCGGTTGACACCACCGGCAGCGCCACGTCATCGCACGTCTGGTAAGCGGCAGGGCCAAGCACGACATAGGTTGGCGTTTGCGGATTCATGGTGAGAAAAGCATCAGCAGCCTGCCTTGCCATATCGTAATCAGTATGCGCTCCTGTCCACTTGTAGGCCGCGACGTAAAACAATGCCACATCTGACTGCGCCGCCAACGCTGGTACGCTTACTGCCTGTCCCCATGGAAGGGCTCCCTGCGCACTTGCCATCTGTGAAACCAACAAGAACGCAATGCTTATGTGTTGCTTCATGCTTTTCTCCTGCGCGCTTACGCGATATGTTTCTCAAAGGCGAACGCCACCACACCTAGCCGCCACTCCTGCACAGGGAGCGGTGGACTGAGTTTGCGGGTAGAAGATGCTGAACTCTAGAACTATGGCTGGATTACGGCCCAGTCGATCGCATCTGAACCATCACAGGCCTCTAAGTTCTGGAGCTTGGCTCCGGCTGGCAATGGGTGCGTTTTGGATATCACGCCGTACTCTGTCGTTGCAGATAGATAGCCGCTGACTTTCCCGGCTCCGCACTGGCTGTGTTGAATCATCCAGTCTTGATAGACATGCCAGTCGTTCCCAAAGTAATATCCGGATGCTGCAGGGAAAGCATCGCTGCTCCAAGTGATGACAGCATCTTGTATGGTTCCGTTGCGGCTATAGATCCCCGCCACGTAGCCAGCGGCGTTCTTAAACACAGGGCCAATGTGCTTATTGCCATTCGCGTTATCGATAATCTGAAAGACTTCGTCTTCGCCCGGATGCTCGTTGCAGATGGAGTTGTTATTCGATCCCATCAACCAGCCTTCTCCATAGGTCGTTGCTCCGGTTGCCTGCAGCCCCCATATATGCGAGTCGGCCAGATTCGAGAACTTCATGCCGTAGGTGACGGGCGTCCCATCCTGAATCAGGACATAGATGTGGGTTGTGCTCGAGCAACTGCCGGCATTCGTGATGAGCGCTCCAGCGATAAGCGAATTCGCGTTGAGCAGGGGGACAATTGTCGGAACACTGGAACATGTAGCAAGATCTGGCCCGAACAGCTGTGCACGCGTGTACTGACGCGTGTAAGCGCTTGCTCCTCCGTTCGTGACTGTGACAGAGGTGAGGGAGCTCCCGTTCCACGTCGGCGTCAAAATAGCTCCTGTGCCTCCTACAACCGTGTCGAAGGTTTTAAGGTCATAAATGTAGATGTTGTCCATCCAGCCCGCGGCATTTGCATCGCGATTACCGAACTCGAGCTCATGATCAGCATTGGCGGCAGCATTACCGCATGCCAGGTCGATAAACGTCGTCACGGACATGCCGTACATGTTGCACGCCGCAGCATCCACGTGGTTTGCATCAACTGTAAAGCCCTGATAAAAGCCTCGGCTGGGAACTCCATTTGGAGAGTCCTTGTGCTGCAGCGTCGCGATGCTTGCAGGGCACCCGGCGCTCTTCACGATGGAACTCACGCCGGAACCGGAGCCAATAATGGACGTGGTCGCCTTATTGCCTAGCGAAGGGAGCGGCACTGCATCGCACGTTACGTTCCGCCCAGCCTTGAGGATGAGGATGCTGCCAAGGCTCCAGGCGGTAACAGTCGTGTAGGCATCAGCCGCCTGGCGAGCCATGTCGTAATCCGTGTGACTTCCGCTTGCACTATAGTCAGTTACATAGAAAACGCCCGGCTGCGTGGGCGCACTGGCAAAGAGCGGAGCGGCAGCAAGAAGCAGGATGGGCGGCAAGATAAGTGTTCTTAGAATCGTCCTCATAATTGCGCGCCTCATGTGAGAAGACTGAGTAGGTTCTTCCTCTTGGCCCGCGCGCTCACTAACAGCGCTTGTTGAGGGTTGTGGAACCCCTATCGACAACCCTCAACAGCCTTTACAGGTTACGAAGGTGCCGGCCTTCACTGCTACAGACGCAATTGGATACTTTGCTCCCATTGTGGGAAGAGCTAGTCGTGAAACCAAGCAATCCGAGCGATTCTGCAACTCCTCTGATTTAATCGCCCCTCCGTCAGCGCATCACTGTAGCGAATCGAAGTCGGAATGTGAAGATACAATCGAGAGCCAAGGCGAATGGCTGCCGGAGGTGGTTGACATATTCCGGAGTTCCGCGGTCGGTACGCTCTTTCCCACGGTATCGCTGCACTCGCGGAGGCATCCAAGACCATGACCATCGACACAGAGAGTTTGCCTCTCCGGTTGGTTAAGCACCCGGGTGAATCCGTGCATGAGTATTGCAAAGGATAGAGGGTCTTTGCCGGCTGAATGCCACCGCCCTCGCCGCGCCACTACCAACAGCCGCAATCATTGGCAATGCAGTAAGCAGCCTGTCACCGGACGCGCTTCGAAGATTTTGGTAAGCCGCGTCGGGGTTGACGATAGCTCGTCTTACACAAAGGGCATCCACCTGGATTTAATCCGACCAGGCTATACACAGCGTT
>CBAAAA010000482.1:0-3263 GCA_964658695.1 uncultured Solirubrobacteraceae bacterium
TCAGCGCCAGCGACTGCCGATGCGTGGAACACCTTGTTCCCGGAAACCATCGCGCCCTCCACCGTCCAGCAGGTGGGTCCGTTCCGCACTGATCACTTCACCCGCTTGCAAGTCGACGCGATGTTGAACGTTGCCAAGGAGCGAAAGATTCCGGTCCGGCCCGGCGGAGAGCCGATCAAGAACCGGGCGACCCTGACGCTCTGGCTGGGCAGTTATGAAAAGTCCCGCGACGACCTCGCGCGTGAGTTGGGAGTGCCGCTGCCGTGACCAAACTGGAACTCGTCCCTTTGCCGACCAGGCCGCAGCTTCAGGCCGCCGCCGGCGTTTCCAAATCCATGGCGAAGGCGCTTGGCTGTCCGACCTTCTTCACGGGCCAGTATCTGCAGCCGGATTCGGTCTCGAGATCGCAACACTTTCTCACCATCTCGGGCATCGAATTCCACGAATGGCGGAAAGCCTACCTGCAGCACCTGCAGGAGACCAGTCAGCCTGTGGACCGGGACTTCGCGGCCGTCTATCTGGCGGCCCATCATATCTCCGACGACGCCCGTATCCTGATTGAGCGTGACGGCTTCGCAGTCGATCCGGATACCATCGCGGCCTGTGAATTATTCCTCTCGGTTGACCGCGAGTTTCGTCCGCTCGAACAGATCAGCGACCGGGAGCCCGGCAAATACTCCGATCACCCGGATGCGCTGTTATGGGGCACGCTCGATCTGTTGTTGATTGACGGCAGCTCCGCCTGGCTCCGCGATCCGAAGTCCGGATTCTCCACTACCGCGGTGACCGATGATGAGCCGATCATCTACGCCACTTTGGTCTTTTCGCACTTCCCGTTCATCGAGACCGTGCATTGGGCCTGGGACTTTGTGCGCTCCGGAACCGAACGCCAAACCGCCTACAGCCGCAAGGAAGACTATGGCTGGATGAAAACCCATATTCTCGGGATCGTGGCGCAGAAGAAGCAGGTGATTGCCGGCTACAACGCCGGGTCTCCCCTGCAGGCCAACCCGTTTGCCGGACTCTGCCCGTATTGCGATCTGCACTGTCCGCTACGGCCGCGCTGGGACAGCCAGGACCTGGCGATCGGCCCGCCGCAGACCCGTGACGATGCCATCCGTCTGGCGCAGATCCGCAAGGTCTCGGACGATATCGTTTGCCGTATCGACGATCTCTTGAAGGCGTGGCTCGATCAGGAACCAGAGCAACGTCTCGTCCTGGGCGCCGGATGGGAAGCGGCCTTGAAAGTGTATGGCACGGCCGACCATCCCCTGCCCGAAGCACTCGCCAAGTTGGGACTAGCTCTCGTGCCGCTGGTTGACGGTTTGGTGTCTCCGGCCAAGACACCGCTGTACGATGTGCCGCTCGCTTCGCTGACCCTCGGCAACCTGTCCAGTTTCATGAAGGCAAAGAAGCGCGTCGGTATGAAGGAAGACTTGTTATTGATTGCCAAGCGCGGCGCGGCCACCAAGCTCGTGATTCGCAAACCCAGTAGCGATGACGAGGATCTAACGCCGATCCTTTTAGCAAGCCTCGCTGCTCACGAATCTCCTGCGTGAACTGGACCGAGGCCGACCTGGCGCGTCTCGAAGCATCGCGCAGCCAGGCGGCCGGGAAGCCGGCCCGGAAGAAGCCACCAAAGAAACAGCCACTGGTTCTGGGCGAGTGGCGCGACTTCGATCTATTTGTCCCTTGGGCGATTCCCAGCTTCAAAAACTCCAAAGAGTTATACGTGCGGGACGGCAAACCCGGCATGGCCACCAAAAAGGAATACCGCGCCGTGATGAACGCCGTGACTAACTTCATCGGCTTCCACTGGCGCGGCCCACCGCTGTCGAATGTCAGCTACCGCTTTGTGTTCTTCACCCGGCAACTGGAGCAAGACGATGATGGATCGGAGTCAACCGTTTTGGATTGTTTGCGGGATGCGCGTGTCATTCAGGATGACAATCGCAGGCATATCCGGGAGTGCCTCGGCCACACCTTCACGCTGGTCACCGATCCGGCGCAAGAGGGTGTACGGATCGTGCTGCGCGGGCAGTCTTGCTGAAAGGGCCGATTATCTGTAAGACTCGATTTCATGAACACAACCAAGTCGGCCAAGAAACCCGCTGTGAAAAAATTGGATGCCGCTGCTGCTTCCAACCCGACGAACCAGATTCCGACGACGAAGAATGCGAAGCGTAACCGGCAGGCACCAGCACCCCAGGAGATCGATGTGGAGACCCGCGCGATGGCATCCATCATCACCGCCCTCAAGCCGCTGCAGAACGATATTCGGCTACGCGTCTTAAGCTATGTGGGATCTCGCTATAACTTTGGCGTGTCGCCGGCACAGCAACAGCAGATGGGACAGTCCAACGGCGGCCTGCAGTACCAAGGCGAGCAGTAGAAGCTCGTTAGCCAGCGGCTCGGCTGTGCGCCGATCCGTACTCGCGCCCTGGTGGCTTGCGCAGATACTTCGTCAAGAACTCTTTGGGTATACCGCCGTGCTCGTCGAGGGACCGCAAGCATTCCTGGGCTAGTTCTTTTTCCCGCAAAGAGGCTTTCGGGTCATCCAGCGAGTGCTGATACCCCGCTCGCTTCCCCGTTACGTCTATGCCGATGCCATAACCCCCTAAAAAGGATCGGTACTCAGCATAGGGATCATTCTCTAGCCATGCAGCAGCAGCTCGCTCATCCTGAGGGGGCCCAAATGGCACCAGACGCCACTGGGCCCACTTCCAACTCACCGGTATAGGTGGCCGCTGGCTGTCTACCTCAGCTGCCCGTAAGATGGCTGGGACGTTGTCCGGCGTATCTTCTTTGATGATCTCCAGGTCACTCGCTTGGAGCAATGCCGTATCGCGGTTCACGAGACGATCTTTGTATTCGTTGACGGCCATACCCCAGTTCAACCGCTCACGGTTTCGTTGCCCCTCGATCGAGCGGAGAGTTTCCGCCAGCAATTCAATTCCTACCTGCGGGGCTGACAGCTTGCCCACCTTGCTGCCCCACCACGCCGCACTCAGGTTTTTTATCGTTTGCCCGTTAGGTAGGATACCGTTGCTATTGGCTAAGGGGCGTCTCAGCGTCTCCGTTATGCAGGTCTTCACTAGTTCGTCGTAATTAACTAATTCTTGTTCTTGTTCTTGTTTGTTCTTATAAGGAAGGTTGTGCGATTCCAGCGCACTGGTTGAGCGGATTTCGGCGAACTGGTTAGGCGAAATCGCCGAACTGACTGCGCCCAAAATCGGTTGTGCAGAAACGTCTAACCGATTCGG
>CBAAAA010000482.1:3273-3990 GCA_964658695.1 uncultured Solirubrobacteraceae bacterium
TGCTGGCTCGACAACTGGAGTTGCTGCCGGTTGTGCGGATTTGACTAACCGGCCCTCATCGATGGAGACGACGCGGCGCTCCCGGCGAGGGACGACAGGCGGCTCGGCCAACTTAGCGGCAAAATGCTGCTTCCGTTCCTCGGCTGACATTGTCTTTAGAATTCTGTTCAGGTACTCATTCGAGGCCAGCGAGACCCGCCAGGTGTTGTTGGGGCCGCGGCCGTGTGAAACCAAAACACCGGTTTGGACCAACCATCTAAGCCCAAACCTTGCGGCGCGAGACTTGAGGTTAATCCGCTCCCCCCACTTACATAATTGGGAAATTGTTAGATCGAGTGCCTCGGTATCTCCGGGCCCATTGTTGACTGCCGCGAAGAAGATAGCGGCAAACACAGAAGCACAGTCCCAATTCCCTCCCCCCCAGATCCAGTGATCGCCGGTGACTCTCAGAAACCGTCCATCGAGACTCTCTAACCCATCTCGCGCTGTCATTGTTCCTTTCCCACTTGTGTTGTGCCGAAGGCTTGGCGCACAATAGGAAAAGTCGCGGTGAGGTGACTTTTTCCTTTCGTACTTCGCCGTGGCCTCCGGCGTGGTTAATGTCGGCTTGCTGCTTGGATATCAAAATCTTTGGCGGACTTGGAGTATCTTGCAGCGGTTCGACGTGTTTGCGCCGGAGCTTAAATTCTGGTGTGCCGACGCATTGTGCCGTTTTGA
>CBAAAA010000483.1:0-3988 GCA_964658695.1 uncultured Solirubrobacteraceae bacterium
GGATTCAGCACATCGACGCCCCAGTCGCGCCAGTTATCCGGAATGGACTCGATATGACGGTAGCGGGCAAGAACTTTGCTTGTAGACTTCGCTCCCCAGCCGGCTAAGCCAGGGTATCCGTCCGCAGCGTCACCGACGAGCGCCAAATAGTCGGGGATCGAGAGAGGTTCGACGCCGAACTTCGCAACTACGCCGGTCTCGTCACGAATGATGTTCTTGCGACGATCCAGCTGGACGACCCGAGTTCCGCGAACGCACTGGGAGAGGTCCTTGTCGGGTGTGCAAATCAGCACCCTGTCGACCGCAGGGTCTTTCTCGGCGGCAAACGCGGCGGCGGCCAAAGCATCGTCGGCCTCGAATTCGACCATGGGCCAAACGACGACCCCCAGGGCCGACAGCGCCTCTTCGAGAAGAGGAAACTGCGCCAGAAGCTCGGGTTCGACGCCTTCCCCGGTTTTGTAGTCCGCCCAAAGTTCATTGCGGAAGGACTCGATTACATGATCGGTCGCGACTGCTATGTGGGTCGCGCCTCTCTCGATCATTCCGAGAATGGACGTGAGCACACCTCGAACGGCTGCCACCTCCAGGCCATTGCCGTCGCGCATCGATGGGACCGCATGGTAATGACGAAAGAGCTCGTAGGTCCCATCGATCAAGTGAACTTCCAAAGTCGCGCTCCGCAATTCCGTGGGATTCGCTCTGTCCAAGAGAATAATCGATAATTCTCGATTCCTCGTCTTTCGCTTGATCCCCACTGAATTACCGGATTGATCTCAGACTGTTGTAGGCTGCTAACTCCTCCGGGATGATCATGCCCGCTTATCGATCTATCCGCTTCTCCGACGCCTGTCTTCCGCTGACATCGGGAATTCCTAGAATCTCAACTCGCCCCCAAGGAGCACAAACCTTGTCCCCGAAGGGATTGTGTTCCCAGGGATATTGCTTCCCGATGAGTAGTCATAGCTTCCGAAGATCGTGCCGTTGGCAACAAACCCTTGCGGACTGCCGCGGTACATCTGGTTCAAGGCGTTGTAGGCCGTCATCGATAGCTGCACTTTCACGCTTTCTGTAACCGCAAACGTCTTGATCACCGTCGCATCGAGATCGCTGAAGTTGTCGCCGAACTGGGTATTGCGCTCCTGCCCAGGGTAGGGATTGCTGACCGCGTTTGCATAGGCCTGGTTGTTGATGATCCAGTGCGCCGAAGCCGGATCGATCGGCGTCCCCGGCGAATACGTAGTGAGATTCCCGTTCGCGTCGAACGTCCCGGAGTCACTGCCGTAGGCAACGTATGCCGGTGTGCCCGTGGTCACGGATCCACCAACAACCGGACCGGTGTACGGGTTGAGGTAGGCGACGGTGGTCAAGGGTGCGCGCCTGTTAGAAACGACCAGCCGGCATGTATCGACGCCGACTCCAACGCTGCTGGAATTCAAAGCTCCGTCGCAGTAGCTGACATCCGGCGTATACGCATCGAGACCGATTGGCTGATACGGCGTATAAGGCTGACCCGTGCTGAAGCGGTAAAATCCGCTCAGCGTTAGTCCGTTTGTGACGCGACTACTTAGTCCGTTGCCTTTCACGAGCTTCGGGAGTTCGTAGCTGAGCTGCACTCCGAGCACGTGCTTGAAGCTGTTGCCTGAAATTCCGCGTTCTGCTGCATCGGAATCTAATGGGTTTTGTGGATAGGCGATGGAGCTGCCGCCCGATCCCGTGCTGCGAAAGGCATCGGTCGCGTTATCCATTCCCTTGCTATAGGTGTAGGAAACAGTGCCAGTCGCGCCATGGAGGCTGCGCGTGGTCAGGTTCATCTGCAATCCGTTGTAGTTCGACCATCCGCCATTGTCGATCTCTGCCACGTTGCCGTAGGCGCAGTTGGGACGGCCATAGCCAGCCTGAGTTGTGTCCGTGCAAAGAGTTAGAGGAGTATACGCTGGAAATGCCGCCTGCACCGGCAGGAGATAGGGATTGGCGTCATCGCTGCGGAAGTTCTTCTCCGTAAGGCTCCCGACGTAGCGTATCTCAGCGACTGCTGCGCGGCCAATCTCATGATCGAACGCCAGCGTATAGGTTTGGGTATAGGGGGGCCGAAGGTTCGTGGGAACAGTCTCCTGGTCGCGTACGCGCGGGTCGTTTCCGCGAGGAAGAAACGGCAGGTTCAGCGCGCGCACCGAAGCGAAATTGACGCCGCCACTGCTCGGAAGGCAGTTCGTGCCGGTGCAGGCAATTACCCCGGCATTTGTGAACGGAGCTCCATCTCCGACCAGAAGCGAGATGTTGTAAAAGGAAGGATTCTCGTTGATCGCATAGCCGGCCTTAACCACAAGCTTGCTGTCAAACGAAGGATTCCAGGAAAAACCAATGCGTGGTTCGAAACCCTTGTAATACTGCTGCACTGCGGGCACGGTGCGATCCGCGAGCGGAAGCAAGCTGCTCCAGAAGGCCGTCAACGGGTTGGATTCGCGCGCAACAGACTGGTCATGCAGTACATTGGACGATGGTCCGAAGTACTCCCACCGCAAACCAAGATGCGCAGTAAAGTTGGGGGCGATCTTCCAATCGTCCTGCAGGTAGACGGCAATATCCGTCTCCTTGTACTTGGTGGTGAAGTCTCCGTCTGCCAGCGCCAGCTCTGCATCGCTGGCAGGCTGCGCGGCTGCTGGCGCATCCTGGATGAAGTTGTTGAAGTCGTTGAAAGTAAATGTGCCGCCGTAATTAAATAGGCCAACAATCGGCGTGTTCTGGTAATCGACCTCACCGCCGAACAGGATCGTCTGCGCTCCATGCGTCCAGGTAGCATTGTCCTGGACCTGCGTGACCTTGACGATGCGGCCCTGCGGAAAGTCCGTATTCAGCCCGAAGCTATCGAATCCGCTATTGATGGTAATGGACGCGGGACAGCTACTGGAATTCGTGATCGTGCAGGTAGGATAGCCGCCGCCGTCGAAAGCGCCTTTCGACTCCTGATAGGAGTAGCGCAATTGATCGACCCAGTTTGTGCTGAAGACATGGCTCCAGTCAGCGCCGACGGTGTTGATGGTGTCGGTAGAGTTCACATAGCCACCTGCTGCGATATCTCCGTCGGCCGCCTCGGCAATCGTGTTCTGGTAGAAGTACCGCAGGAACAAGTGGTCCTTGACCGTCGGCTGCCAGTCGAGACGGCCGAGGTGTTCCTGGTCGTTTGACGGAGACGCGACCAGGCGCTGCACGAAGGCAAAGGGAACGTTGGCGACCGTCACTCCTCCGGGACCGGTGACCGTCTCATTCGTGACCGCGCCGACCGGAGCAGGATTTCCCACGGGAATTGCATACGGGCCATAGGCCTGGAGCGCCGCCACACCCGGATTGCCGGGAAGCGCCGCGGCCAGCTGCTGCACACCTGCGGGCGTAGGGGTCAGCGCAGTGTCTGTCGAGGGCGCGGCGCCGTTGTGCTGGCGATCCCAGAAAGTGCTGCCAAAAAAGAAAAGCTTGTCCTTCAGGATGGGGCCGCCGAGCGTGCCGCCATAGCGGTTCTCCACCGAGCGCGGAAGGACGGGTACGCTGCAGCCTGTGCTGGAGCTAACTCCCGGCGGACAAAATCCGAACAGCGGATTCTTCTCCTGATTCTCAAACGAGCTCAGGAATTGCCCCTGGTAATAATCGAAGCCGCTGCCGTGGAACTTGTTGGTCCCGGACTTGGTGATGTAATTGACCACCGCGCCCGAATTTCTGCCGTACTGAGCGCCGTAATCATTGGTGATGACTTCGATCTCGGCGATTGCATCCTGGTTGCCGAAGAATATCTGCGGGCCGCCAATGGTGTTGTCGTTATTGGATTGCCCGTCAAACTCGAAGTTATTGAAGCGCCCGCTCTGTCCATTCACGGAGAAGTTATCGCCGTTCGTGTTGGAAAATCCGTCCGCATGCGTGCTGACAACGCCTGGGATCACCTCGGTAACAGTGTCAAAGCCATTGTTCAGTGGAGCATCTTCAAGCGTCTGGGCGGTGA
>CBAAAA010000484.1:0-3985 GCA_964658695.1 uncultured Solirubrobacteraceae bacterium
ATTCTCAGCGGCGTAAGCACAGGCTGCGCACAAAGCGGTGAACATCAGCAGGGTATTTCGCAAACCGTAACTCCTCAGTGCTAATACGATCTCCCGGGTGAACAGGGTCCACAAAAGTTTGCCATCGCGCAAACTTGCGCTCAAAGAGTTTTACTGGGATTGGCACACCCTCATCACAACGCATAGGAGATTAGCGACCGGCGCTTGGCTGGAGAGACATCCTCTGCTCCTCACCGGCTCCAGGAAGATATAGTCACTCCCGGGTACTTCCAGACAGTCGGTATGCAAATGATGGAAGGTCGGGCATTCGACTGGCGGGATCGCGGAACCAAACCGGTTCTCGCAGTCATTAATCGAGCGGCGGCTAAAGAGTTTTTCGGCGGCGCCTCACCCATCGGGCGGTACTTCGGAGATAGCGGTGATGATCATCACTATCTGGTTGTCGGAGTCGTTTCCAATGCCGGCGTGAACAACATCCACCAAGCCCCAACGCCGCTCGCCTACTACTCGGTATCTCAGAATCCGGACTTCCTCTCCAGTCTTGAAGTACTCACTCGCTCTGACCCGAAGTCCATCGCCGCTTCTATGCGCGCCGTTATCAAAGCTACAGATCCCAACTTGCCCGTTTTGGAAGTGCGCCCTCTCACTACTCTCATCGACGAGAATCTGCTGCGCGAACGCCTGCTGGCCCGCCTCGCTTCTGTCTTTGCCGCCTTATCCTTGGCGCTGGCGTGCCTGAGCGTCTACGGAGTCTTGTCGTACACCATCGCCCGGCGCACTCTCGAGATCGGCCTTCGTCTGGCCTTAGGCGCTGAGCACGAATCTGTCCGCTGGATGGTGTTGCGGGAAGCGATCTTCGTTCTCGGCGTGGGGCTCCTCATTGGAGTTCCGGTTGCCAATGGACTGATTAAACTGGTTCAGAAACTGCTCTTCAGGTTGACTGCCGCCGATCCGGTTTCCCTCTCCGTCAGTGTAATCAGCCTGCTGCTGGCGGGAGCAGCCGCAGCCTTGTTGCCAGCCTGGCGTGCCTCCAAGGTAGATCCGATCGTTGCGCTGCGTTACGAATAAACTTCAGAATTGATACTCGGGCGGCGTGATGCCCTTCGCTCTCAGATACATCTCCGCAGAGGCCCGGTGATGGGTTGTGTGGTCCATCAAACCAAGCAGAAGCTCAAACCCCGTCGCCTTCCCTTCGCTGCTCTCGTAGGTCTTGGAGAGTTGCTCCGGAGTCAGTTGCGAGACTCGCGCGATCACCTGCTCGTAGCCAGCCTTTACATAAGCGATCACATCGCTCTTGCTCATCGACGGAGGCTTGGGAGGATTCGGTTTCTCCCCGACGAAGGACGAGGTGAAGTACACAAAGCCCTGTGTCAGGTGCACCATCTGCTCCCCGAAACTCATCTGCGGCGGAGTTAACTTGAAGCTGTAGTCCGCCTCAGGCATCGCCTCCGCCACCTTGAGCGTGAAGTCTTCTGATGCCTTCAAGTGTTTTACAACGGTGTCTTTGATATCGACTGCCGCAAACGCAGGAGCCACCAGGGCAATCGCAGACAGAACACACAAAGAAATGCCGCGCATAGATCTCATCCCCCGCGTTCAAGTGTACTCGATTGGCTAGAATCAGCGGCGAAGAGACAACGCCAGCAGCACCCGTTCCGTAAGCTCCTCAATCATCGCCGGCATCGCTGAATCCAGAGCAAGAGTAACCGCGGCACGAACCGTGTGCCGGTCCAGAACGTCAGTGGTTCCGGGCTTCTTCTCTGCACGCGCCGCCAGGCTTTTCGCAAGTAGCGGCTCCACCGCCGCCAGCAGCGCCGAAGCTTCGAAGGGCTTTCGAAGAACCAGGTCCGCCCCGGCATTCTTCGCATCCTGTTCTTCGAACTGATCCACCGGCGCAGCGGCGAAAATTATAGGCAGGTGCCGGTATTCGGCCTGCCCTTTCAAGAATCGCGCTAGATCGAACCCGTTCTTCGTTGGAAGAAAAACATCAACAATGAGAAGGTCAGGGTCGACGTCCGGCAAGCGGCGAAGCGCAGTCGCTCCGTCGGTCACACTAACCACTTCGATCCCCTGACTCTTGAGAATGCTCTCCGCCAGCCGCAGCGCTTGCGGACTGTCATCCGCCAGCAGGATTCGACTCATCCGTTACTGGTTAGGACCGGCCGGACTTGCTGGAACCGCAGTCGTCGGGGCTGTCCCGGCGCCAGGCTGAGCTTGATTGGGAGCGGACTGAGTGGACACGGGAGTCTGCCCTTGCGTGGCGGCCGCAGGCGTACTTTGCTGCTGGGCATCGTCAGACTTCTTCTTCTTGTTCTTCTTGTCGATCGCGGCCTGCTTCTTCGCCCGTTCTTTCTGGATACGCTGCAGTTCCTTGTCGCGATTTGTCGGAAGCGGAGCTTGCGGTTGAGCTGTTGCGGTAGTCGCTGCCGGACTTGCAGCCGTGGCTGCGGTCGTAGACTTTCCATCTGCCGCGGTGGCATTTCCGGCTTCCGCGCTTCGAGCATCCGGTTTGGTATCCAATGCGCTATTCGGTCCGACCGTCGAAGCGGTTACTTCCGTACTTCCCCCGCCGCTTGCACTGCCCGTCTCACTGCTTGCCGTCTCCGTGTTTACAGGAACCGGCACGCTGGCGGGAATCGTTCGTTTCGGATCCGTCATCGTCGGACTGCCTTCCTTAGCCGCGTGACTCACGTCCGGAGCTGACCGGATCAGGCTGGTCGACCGCGCCAACATGCTGGGCTTGCGGTAATTTGCCTGCTCAAACTTCATGCGGGCCAACGCGTTAGGATCGGTCTGCGGAACTGGCAGTTCCATGTCTTCCAGGCGGTTCTTGGCGTCACCGACTCGCGCCGTTAACGGATAATCCTGAACGATCTTGGCGAACATCTCGCCAGCCTGCTTCCTGAACCGGGGTCCCATCTTTGTATAGGCGTCTCCTGCCTCATAAAGCGCCTCATCGGCCTGGCTGTACAGCGGGAATTGATCCACCAGAGCGGATAGCCGGTTGGCCGCCGCCGGGTTCATCTCACGCTTCCAGTAGAAGTTCCCTACCACAAACTCGTGCTGCGCCAGGCTCTCCTGGATATTCCGGAGCCGCTGCTGCGCGATCGGAGCAAACTTGCTATTCGGGAAATTCAGCAGCACATCCTTGCACGTGGTTTCCGCCCGTAGTGTCTGCGTCCAGTCCCGGTCACTCTTGTCCATCTGGTTGTAATGGATTTCGCAAACCCGGTTCTGCGCTTCCGCCGACTCTTCCATATTCGGGTAGAAAAGAATGAAGTCGTTGTATTCGGCTTCCGCCTGCGCCAGGCCGTTCGCGCCACCCTCGCGGAACCAGCTGTCAGCTACCGCCAGCTTCGCCTTGGCCATGTACTCGCTCGACTCGTACGTGTTCATCAGAGTCTGCAGCGAAATACGCGCTATCTCATACCTGCCATGCTCAATGTCGTGCATCGCCTGATCGAACAGAACCTTGTCCGGCTGTTGCGTGTTCTTTGTAATCGGCGTGTCATATTTCTTGTGCACGCAGGAGGCGAGAAGCCCCAGCGAACAGAACGCCACGAGAGCCCGTTTGGGTAGGTAGGTACCTAGAAACATGTGATCTAAACCTTAATTGAAATGGCTTCTTCAGCAGCCCGCAACATAGATCTGACAGCCGCCGCCGGATCCGGGGTTCGGAATACAGAAGATCCCGCCACCGCCCAGTCAACGCCCGCCCGAACTACATCGGCAATGTTCTCGGGGCCCACCCCGCCATCGATTTCGATAGCGTAACTGTAGCCCCGCTCCGAACGCCGCTGGGCGAGTTCTCTCACCTTGTGCAACGAGTTCGGGATAAAGGTTTGCCCGCCGTACCCTGGGTTGACACTCATCACCAGAACGTAATCCACAATCGAAAGCACGTTCTCGAGCAGCAAAACCGGGGTATGAGGATTGATCACGACCCCTGCCAGCGCTCCATGATCCTTGATCATGTGCACCGTGC
>CBAAAA010000485.1:0-3964 GCA_964658695.1 uncultured Solirubrobacteraceae bacterium
TCATGAATAGATAAACTAGACTCCGATGAAGAGGAAGACGACATTGGCGGCCGTATGCAGAGCCGCTCTGATGGGTAGTTGCAGCATACTTTATGCTCAAACCCAAGCCGCTCCGGCAAAGCAGCCGGCCAGCTCTCCTGAGCCGATGCCCCCAGGGCCGAATCCCAATTCACAGTATCGGCTGGGTCCTGATTCCATGCCGCAGGAAGGCGTTCCGAAAGGCCAGATTCGCGGACCGTACCATCTGCCCAGCCAAGCCTATCCCGGCACTCAACACACCTATTGGGTGTATGTTCCGGCGCAGTACGATCCTTCGACTCCGGCGGCCCTGATGATCTATCAGGACGGTCAGGCCTTCAAAGATGAGAGTGGCGATATCCGCGCGCAAAACGTTATGGACAACCTGATCTATCGCCGGGAAATCCCAGTGATGATAGGTGTCTTCATCAATCCGGGGCGCACGCCGGAGCAGGTCGAGCCTTCTCCTCAGACCGGCTGGGGCGACGGTACTACGAATCGGCCTACCGAGTACAACACTCTCGATGACAAGTATGCGCGGGTGATCACCGAAGAACTCCTGCCCGTCTTGTACAAGCAGTACAACATCTCCCGTGACCCGGATCAGCATGGCATCGGCGGATCAAGTTCAGGCGCGATTGCCGCCTTCACGGTTGCCTGGGAGCGTCCCAACGACTTTCGAAAAGTCTTGAGCAATGTCGGCAGCTTCGTCGATCTGCGTGGCGGCGATGTATACCCGGAGAAGGTGCTCGCTATTCAAAAGAAGCCGATACGAGTTTTTCTCTGCGATGGACGCAACGATCATCGCGGATTCGGCCGCGACGGTGTCTACAACCAGCGCCGCGACTGGTTTTATCAGAACGTTCGCCTAATGAGGGCCCTCGCCGAAAAGGGCTACGACGTGAACTACACCTGGGGCATGAATCTGCACGGGCAAAAATTCGGCGGAGCGGTGATGCCTGACATGATGCGCTGGCTGTGGCGCGACGGCCCGGTCTCGACTGATCCGAATGACATGGTCGAGCGTGCATTCCGGCAGGCAGTGCCCAAGAGAGATTAGCGCGCTCGGAATCTTACATTTCTCCCAAAAAAGCTCCGCAAATAAGTTACAACTTTCTCAACGCCAACTTACACGTTAGTTCCAGAGGAGGCCGTTTCCGGGCAGAGTAAATCTAAATGGACACGGACTGTTACTTTGTGCCTTCGAGAATGACGTGTATGTAGGGAAGCCGCAGGAGTCCAGTTACAACGTCGGCCGAGCAAGTGGGGAACTCGGATCGAAGGAGAGACTGCCAGTCGCGTGCGAGGCGCACGTTTTGCCCTCGGTCTTTTGACATGATCCAGCGGGACAGTGGGCTCTGGTGAGGGAGATAACACGGCTCGATGCTGACGAACCGGCCGCCGGGTTTCAGGTTGGTCTTCGCGAAAGAGAGCACCTGCCGTGTCTCAGCGTCGTCCAGGTGGTGGAGAAGTCCGATACAAATGACGAGGTCGGACTCTCTCAATCGCTCGTCGGCGCGATGCAGCTCGGTTGTCCCTTGTAGAAAAAGTGCTCTTGCGCCGTAGCGTTTTCGAGCTTCCGCAATATACGGCTGCGAGATATCGATGCCGGTGTATTGTACGGCAGGAAGTTGAGCCAGCGTGTCGCCCGGTCCGCAGCCGATGTCCAGCAGCTTATTCCCTGCTTTTGGTCGAAGGCATTCGCGAATGAACCAGTTCTTTCCGTAAGTGGCTCCGACGGCGTCCTGGAAAAGACGATAGATGCCTGGAAGACCAAAGACGGCCTTGAAGCCTTTATCATCCTGCATGGTGGTGGCGAGTAGATTTCAATTGTAACCAACGTTCTTATTAACAGGAATGTCTTACAAAAGATGAATGTTGCCGCGATTGATCTTAAGCATGCATAATATGTCGCAACGGTAGCGGGCCGGTCAGTGTCCAAAGAATTGTGCAACACACCAGTGGAATCAATCCAAAGCCAATAAAGACTGGCGTGTAAGAGTAGTGCTGCACCAACCAGCCAGCGATCAGTGTGAACAGCATGCCGCCGAAACCAGCGCCCATGCTGGCCAAGCCCCACACCGAAGCCACCGACTCTTTCTCAAATGCATCCGCCGTGAAGGCCAGCATCGTGACGTTCGCCCCCGTGTATCCCGCCATCGCGACAGCGACCCAGCCAACGGCCGCCCAGGGTGAGTGGAAGAGTACGGCTGGAATTGATGCCAGCATCAGGAAGGCGCACAAGGTCACCCCCAGTTTGCGCGCCTGTGCAGTGGCCATTCCCCGCCTCAGCAACGCGTTAGACAACCAGCCGCCCAGGATATTACCGAGCGCCGCTACGAAGAAAGGAATCCATGCGTACTTCCCGATCGCGGCTAAGTTGAACTTATGGACTTGCTTCAAATACTCGGGAAACCAGAACACATAGAAGTACCAGGCCGGGTCGAGGAAGATCTTCGAGACAATGAAAGTCCACACAAACCTCATACGCAGCAGCTGCGATACCGGCCGCGGACGTCTTCGGCTAAGGACCGCTTCCCGTGGCGCGTGGTAAGTTGTGAGCCACACCGCAATCCATACGAAGCCCAGCGCACCAATGAAGAGAAACGCGGCCCGCCAGCCAAACCGCAGGACGATAATTGCAATGACAGGCGGAGCCAGAATGGCCCCAATCGTCGAGCCGCTGTTGAAGATGCCTGACGCCGTCGCGCGCTCCGTTTCAGGGAACCATTCAGCAACCACCTTGACGCCCGCCGGCCAGTTTCCCGCCTCGCCCATTCCCAGCAGAAAGCGAAAAACGCCTAAGCTCAGGGTGCCTCTCGCGAACACATGCAGAATGGAAGCAATCGACCACCACGCCATGCAAAGCGCGTAACCTGCCCGCGTTCCTAAACGATCGATCAAAGGGCCCGAGATGCCGTTCATCACCGTGTAGGCCAGCAAGAACGCCGACACCACCCGCGAATAATCGACACTGTTCATTCGGAACTGCTCCAGCAGAACAGGAGCAATTACCGATAGCGTCTGCCGGTCCAGGTAATTGATAACCGTGGCGAAGAACGCGAGCCCGATCATGAGCCAGCGTTTCCGAGGAGAAAGCAGGTTCAAGTGCCGACTATCTTACTAATAGCTGCCCGCTTGCCTCAGCATGCCGCCGTCTATGAAGTAAGTAGCGCCCGTAACATAGGCGGCCTCTTCGGATGCCAGATACACCGCCAGCCCGGCAATCTCTTCCGGCCGCCCCCAACGGTCTAACGGAATCTCACTCATCAACGCTTTTTCCATCTCCGGCTGAGCCTCAATATCTGCATCGATCGGGGTGTAAACAGCGCCCGGCCCGATGTTATTCACCGTAATCTTATCTTTCGCCAGTTCCACCGAGATGGTCCGTGTCAACATTCGCAATCCGCCCTTACTGGCGCAATAAGCCGCGTTCGTCGGCATCGGCAGGTCTTCATGCACGGACGAAATGTTGATGATCCTGCCGCCTTGCCCTTGCTTGATCATCTGCCGGGCAGCCGACTGGCAAACCAGAAACGGACCGACCAGATTCACGTTCAGAATCTTCCGCATCTCCTCGACCGGGTAATCCACGAAAGCGAACTTCTTTTCAACACCCGCGTTGTTGACTACGATGTCGATCTTTTGAAAGGCGCTCACCGCGCTATCCACCAGCTTTTGCACCTGTTCCGGATCGGAGACGTCGGCCTCCACCGCGATGGTTTTTCCGCCGAAGCTCTTGATCGCCTCTTCCGTTTTGTTAGGTGCGTCCGGCGTGCCGACGTAATCCACTACCACGGAGGCGCCCTCCTTGGCAAAACGGATTGCAATCGCCTGTCCGATGCCGGTGGCTGCGCCTGTAACAATCGCTACTTTGCCGTCTAGTCGCATTTGAGTTGGAATGTCCCTTCGCAAAGAGGATACGACGGCGGCCGGAATTAATACA
>CBAAAA010000486.1:0-3962 GCA_964658695.1 uncultured Solirubrobacteraceae bacterium
ATTGAAGCCACTGTACACCAGGATCAGGGATGCGAGAGAGCTGTCAGGAATGTGCCGCTCGCGGATACGATAGCTACGGTAACGTTGTCGCTCATTTAGCTGCTTCCTCCTCCATTCTCTTACGGTTTCGGCAATCGGCAACAGCAAGTTTGTTCTCCAGCAAATGCCCGGTGTCTATTGCGGAATGACGTTGTAGCCCAAGCGGGTTCGAGCAACCAGGGTTTCTCTTCGCTTCGATGTTTTCACATCGACTTTGATGGCCCGAAATCCCCCAGCAGCCCCAGCGTTGCTTGGCGAATAGCCGATCGTATATTCGTTTCGGATCGTCTGCGCGATGCGCCGGCAGCTGTTTGCGGCCTGGGTGGGACGCGCCGGAAGAAATGCTTCCCCGCCCGTGACGCTGGCGATCTGTTTCATGAACGCGGGGTTTGTTTCATCTTCGTCCTTGCCGAAGAGTCCTATGGTGTAGATCACCACATCAGAGTTCGTAGCATCGGTGATTACCTGGTCCGCGGTGTGGCTGCTCGCGTTGTCACCACCATCGCTGATCAGAATCAGTGCCTTCTTGTCCTGCTTCAACTCCCGTATATGTGTGAGCCCCGTTTCAAGCGCATCGTAAAGCGCCGTCTTTCCCCCTCCCGCGGTGGGCGGCAACGCACGTTCCAACTCTCGCGAATTTGCGGAAAAAAGCTGCTGCCGTGGCAAGCCCAGTTTCACCTCCTGGTTGAAGCTCACTACAAAAAGCTGGTCCCTGGGATTGCTGTTCCTTGCAAAGGCTTTGGCGGCCGCCAGAACGGCTGCATGTTTTCGCCTCATGCTGCCGCTGTTGTCCACGATCAACCCGATGGCGACTGCACTGTCTGTGTGCCGGAACAGCGCGATGCTCTGTTGACGGGTGTCTTCATACACCAAGAAGTTGTTTTGTCCAAGCCCCTTGACGAATGATCCTTTGGGGGTGAGCACTGTCGTTTGTAACACCACCATGCGGACGTTCGCCGAGAATTTGTACTGCTGATCCGCGGGAATCGGGGGCGCCGGACTTTGGCCTTGCGCCTCGACGAAGGTTGCAAAGGTACCTACCAAAAGAGGCAGCTGGAGCAGAGCAAATAGTCTCAACGGGTCCTCACGATTGAACTCTCCCCTTTAGATGCCGGTTGTCGAAAATCTTTTCAAAGATACGGATCCGCCACATCGGGATGCTATTCCCGGTACGCAGCTTTCGTCTCTCCCTTACGCCTGGCAATCGACACGGGAACAAAATTGAGTGGATCCCGCAGGTTCTGCAACTCGCGGTGGTAATAGAGCAGCGAGGGCCGCTTACCAAAAGTCCGCAGCCTTTTCAGAAACTTAATCTCATGCTGAGTGATGCCAGAGCTGAGACTTGTGTCATTCAAGAACTGCTCTAAACCTGGCTCGACCTGGTCTACCGATTCGGGTTCGGCCTCCCGGAATTCCAGCTTTTTGACTCGACGGCGGCTGAGACGTCTGCTCAGCACAATCTCCATGCTGAAGCTTCCAAACTCGATATCCCAGCTCTCAATCAGGGGATCGAGGAACGCCACGCAGTTCTCGACGGAAACGTGGAAAATGTCCGTGTCCAGGAACTCCAGCGTAGAGACTCGGGTCTCCTCATAGCTGCGTTTACTGACTGCCGCTACCCGATGAATCCATTTTTCATCTTCAAGCTCCTCACGCGCGACGCGCTTGGCTATATCCAAAAGCTTTTGTGTGATGAACCGTTCGAACTCGCCAAAAGGCTCCCGTTCGAAGATACTTGTGATCTGCTTTTTCTTTTCCGGAATACATTTACGAAGGATCAGCTCCCGGAACTCTTGAAACAGGGGTTTCGGCGGATGAAGCGCCTTGCGCTTGAGATCCTCGCGCCTTTGCGTGTCGGCCAGCCTCCCCAGATCCTTTGCGGAGATCTTAAGAATTCTGGCCAGTTTGCCATAGATGTCGGTTCGTTCTGATGAAGGTGGAAGTTTTTTCTTGGTAAGCAGCTGTGAAATGTATGATTCAGTGACTTCGGCCGCGGCGGCCAACTCCCGTTGGCCTATGCCCAGTTCTTCCATGCGATGTCGAACGACGCTGGCGATGTCCATGCATTTCTTTCTTCAAACAGTTAACCAGAATTGATTAAGTCTCAGGCTCAGTATAGCTTGACAAGCAAATCTACTTGACCTATTCTAGTTAACGACTGAGCATTCCCGCCCACTCTTCGGATCCCTGAACTAAGTCAGCGTCCGGTACTCCTTCCTTAGCCAACCAAGTCCATCGGAGGCTTCAGTTATGAATATCCGGCCGCTTCACGACAAGATCGTGGTCAAGCCTATAAAGCAGAGCAGTTCGACGACCGCGGGCGGACTCTTTATCCCGGACAGCGCCAAAGAGAAGCCGCATGAAGGCGAAGTAATCGCGGTAGGAACGGGCAAACGGCTGGAGGACGGCACAGTGACTCCGATCGACGTTCAAGTGGGCGACCACATTCTGTACGGCAAGTACACCGGCAGCGAGATCAAGGTAGCCGGAGAAGAGTACCTGATGGTGCGCGAAGACGAAGTTCTTGGCGTTCTGACGAGCGTCAAAGAAGCCGCAACCAAGGTTGCCTGAGCAGGCGCCAGAAGCATCAGCTTTGACGGGCGGTTGCGAGTGAGCGAAAGAGGAAATTTATGGCAGGCAAGAAGATCATTTTCAGCGAGAATTCACGTCACGCTATTCTGCGCGGCGTCAATCAACTGGCGGATGCGGTCAAAGTGACACTGGGTCCGAAGGGCCGCAATGTCGTGATTGAAAAGAAATTCGGTGGCCCAACCATCACCAAGGACGGTGTCACTGTCGCCAAGGAGGTTGAGCTTCGCGATCCCCTGGAGAATATGGGTGCGCAGCTTGTCCGCGAAGTTGCTTCGAAGACCAGTGATGTCGCGGGAGACGGCACCACGACAGCCACTATCCTGGCCCAGACGATATTCCGGGAGGGAGTCAAATCCGTATCGGCAGGCGCCAATCCAATGGCGCTGAAGCGCGGGATCGAAGCCGCTGTCATTGCTGTGGTCGAGGAATTGAAAAAGGTCTCTACCAATGTCGAGAGCGGCGAAAAGATCGCGCAGGTTGGGACAATTTCTTCCAACGGCGACGCCACTATAGGAACCACCATCGCCGAGGCTATGCAAAAAGTCGGCAAGAATGGCGTGATCACGGTAGAAGAGTCGAAGACCATGACGACTGAAATGGTCACCGTTGACGGCATGCAGTTCGATCGCGGTTATCTTTCGCCTTACTTCACTACTGATCAGGACCGCATGGAAGCGGTGCTCGAGGATCCGTACGTACTGATCCATGAGAAGAAAATCTCGAATATGAAAGACGTGTTGCCGCTGCTCGAACTTGTTGTTCGGGCGGGCAAGCCGCTGCTGATCATCTCTGAAGATGTGGATGGGGAGGCGCTGGCAACACTGGTGGTCAATAAGCTGCGCGGAACTTTGAACGTTTGCGCGGTGAAAGCGCCAGGATTTGGAGATCGCAGGAAAGCGATGCTGGAAGATATAGCCATCCTCACAGGCGCCAACGCTGTTGCGGAAGAAACCGGCATCCGGCTTGAGAAGCTGACCCTGGAAGATCTGGGTCGGGCCAAGCGGGTGACGGTGGATAAAGACAACACCGTCATTATCGATGGCGCGGGCGGCCAGAGCGCGGTACAGGGCCGGGTCAAGCAACTGCGGGCCCAGGTGGAAGATACCACTTCCGATTACGATCGCGAAAAACTGCAGGAGCGGTTGGCGAAGTTATCCGGCGGAGTTGCGGTCATCCGGGTAGGCGCGGCCACCGAGATGGAAATGAAGGAAAAGAAGGCCCGGGTAGAGGATGCTTTGCATGCGACTCGGGCGGCGGTCGAAGAAGGAATTGTACCCGGAGGCGGCGTGGCGCTGCTGCGGGCTGCCAGCGTGCTCGACTCGCTCACTCTT
>CBAAAA010000487.1:0-3957 GCA_964658695.1 uncultured Solirubrobacteraceae bacterium
CTTATGTGAGGCGTTGCTGGTGGTGGGATCGCAAAACAGCTCGAATTCGCGGCGTCTGGTGGAGGTTTGCGAAAAGGCGGGAGTTCCGGCTTATCTGCTGGATGACTGCACCGAAGTTGAGCCTCGAATGCTCGAAAATGTCACTACGGTTGCAGTAACTGCGGGGGCATCCGCACCGGAGCACCTTGTGCAGGAGTTGATCAACCATTTGAAGAACCAGGGCTATAGCGACCTGGAGGAAGCAGAAATCAAGGAAGAAGATGTGCGATTCACGCTTCCCTCCGACCTGGAGGGATTCACGCCGCGTCTTCACACTGTCCGTACCTAAGAAACATGCGGCTGAGTCTCAAAGAATCCGATTCGTTAATTTTCGCCGTTGCTGACACCATGAAAAAGGCAGCGGCTTCCCTGCTGCGGCGGCAAAATCCACAAGGATTCTGGTGGGCTGACCTTACCGCGGACACCACGCTTGAATCAGATTATGTGTTGATGCAGTTGTGGCTGCATGCTCCTGTTGATGGCAGCTGGAATCCGCCGACCCGGTCGCAGATTGATCGAGCGGTCAATTCGATCTTTGCCCGGCAACTGGAAGATGGAGGCTTCAATATCTATCTACAGGGACCGTCGGAGGTTAGTGCTTCCATCAAGGCCTACTTTGCGCTGAAGGTGGCTGGCCTTTCGGTCAGCGATTCGCGCATGGTACGGCTTCGGAATCGCATTCTTGAGATGGGCGGAATGCAGGCTGCGAACAGCTATGTCCGCATTAATCTCAGCTTATTCGACTTGTATCCCCGAGACGACTGTCCCTCCATTCCTCCGGAGATCATCCTGCTTCCGTTCAAGTTCATCTACCAGATGTCTTCCTGGACGAGGGCCATCGTCATCGCGCTTTCAATCGTTCATTCTTCAAATCCAAAGCGGCCCATTCCCGCTGGGTTCTCGCTTGACGAATTGTTCCTTCCAGGAGCGCCGATTCATCCCGAGCCGGACATTCGCTACTTCAGCTGGAGGAATTTCTTCCTGCGGCTGGATCGGTTCCTGAAGGTATGGGAACGTCGCGGTCCAAAGTTCATCCGTCAGCACGCCGTGAATCGCTGCGCCGAGTGGATGATCGAGCGCTTTGACGGGTCAGATGGACTCGGCGCTATTTATCCGTCTATGCAATACGCTGTGATGGCGTTGGATGTGCTCGGCTATGGGCCGGAACATCCGCTGCGGGTGCGGGCTGAAAAAGAGTTCGACAACCTGATGGTTGACAACGACCGGCGCGGCTTTTACATGCAGCCGTGTTTCTCGCCGGTCTGGGATACCGCTATCGCATCCTATGCGCTGGGTGAGAGTGGGATGGCTCCGGCGTCCGCTCTGACCAGCGTTGCTGACTGGCTCCTGAGCAAAGAAGTTCACCGTCGTGGTGACTGGTCAATGAAGCGGCCGGGCGTTGAAGCCTCCGGGTGGGCTTTCGAATTTAACAACGAGTTTTACCCGGATGTGGATGACACCGCAATGGTATTGCTCGCCTTCAGCAGTGCGCACGCCTCGGACCAGACCAAGCAAAGGGCGTGCGAAAAGAGAGCGCTCGACTGGCTGCTGGGAATGCAGGGAAAAGATGGTGGTTGGGCGGCATTTGACGTTGACAATAACTGGGAAATCCTCAGTCATGTTCCGTTCGCCGATCACAATGCCATGCTCGATCCGTCCTGCCCCGATATCACCGGACGGGTACTTGAAGCGTTGATGCGTTGCGGATTACGTGCCGATCACCCGGCCGTCAAACGGGGTGTCGAGTATCTCCTACGCAGCCAGGAGTCCGACGGCAGTTGGTATGGCCGTTGGGGTGTGAATTACATTTACGGAACGTTTCTTGCGCTGCGAGGGTTACGCGCGGCTGGCATTAGTGAGAACGAGCCATTTATCCAGCAGGCGCTGGAGTTTATTCGCGCCTACCAAAACCGGGATGGTGGTTGGGGCGAGAGCTGTGCAAGTTATGACGAGAGCCGTTACGTCCCGAATTCGAGCACGCCGTCGCAGACAGCCTGGGCCATTCTGGCTCTGCTTGCAGGGGGCGATGTGCGGAGCGAGAGTCTGTTCAATGGCATCGATTATCTGATGCGGTCGCAGAAAGCCGACGGAACCTGGGATGAGGCATTCAGCACCGGCACGGGCTTCCCGCGGGTTTTCTACCTGTGCTACACGGAATACCGGAACATGTTCCCCCTGCTTGCTTTGTCCACGTTCCGGAAAACCGCCCTTTCTCTTCGAGAAGAAGATCAACAGAGCAGTTACACCTGCGCTGGGAATTAACGTTCTGCCCCCTTGCCCCTCACCTTAGTTACTGGCGCTAGCGGCTTTCTTGGCTGGCATGTCGCCAAGATCCTGACGCAGCGCGGGGCGAACGTCCGTGCGCTTTGCCGTACCTCTGCCAGCCTTCGTGAACTGGATGTAGAACGGGTCGATGGCGACTTGAGAGATCCCGATTCCCTCGCTCGAGCTGTCAAGGGCTGTGACCGGGTGTTTCATGTCGCCGCCGATTACAGACTCTGGACAAAGAATCCGCAAGATCTTTATGAATCCAATGTGGATGGCACCCGCAATTTGCTCGATGCCGCGGAACGAAGCGGTGTCACGAAATTTGTTTATACCAGCACCGTAGGCTGTATTGGGATGCCGAAAGACAGTCTTGGCGACGAAGAAACACCAGTCTCGGTCGCCGATATGGCAGGCCACTACAAGCGTTCCAAATGGCTGGCTGAGCAGGTCGCGTTAGAGAAGTCCCGCTCCGGCTTTCCAGTGGTCATCGTCAACCCTACCGCGCCGATCGGCGACCATGATTGGAAGCCCACGCCCACCGGAAAGATCGTTTTAGATTACCTCAAAGGCAAGCTGAGCGCTTTTGTTGATACCGGGTTGAATGTTGTAGATGCCGACGATATCGCCTTGGGCCACTATCTCGCCGGAGAATATGGGCGGTCTGGACAACGTTACATTCTTGGATGCGAGAACCTGACGCTCCAGCAGATCTTGGCCAGGCTTGCCCGAATCGCCGGAAAGCCGGAGCCCAGGCTTAGGGTTCCGTACCCGATTGCGTATGCTGCTGGAGTGGTGAGCACCGCGATTGCCAATTTGACTGGGAAAGAACCTATGGCGCCTCTCGAAGCGGTGAGAATGGCTCGCAAGAAGATGTTTGTGAGGCACGATAAAGCTACGCGTGAGCTTGGCTTTGCTCCTGGCTCAACGACGGAGGCACTTACCAAAGCTGTCAGCTGGTTCCAGGCAAACGGGTACTGCTGATTCATGGCAATTTTGTACGTGGCTGCCGAAGCCGCTGAGCTGCAGACGGTGGCCCAGGCTTTGTTGAACTTGCGAAAGCTGAAATGGCCGCTGGATTACGCCTATGAGGGGATACTCAACGGGAAACGAATCATGTTAGCCGCAAATGGCGCCGGTCCAAAGCTGGCGGCGCAAGCAGTGGAAGTGGCAATTCGGGCGGTGTCGGCGGCTGAACTCTCCGCGTCGAAGCTCGAGGCGGTCGTCAGTGTTGGGTTTTGCGGCGCCCTCGAGCCGTCTCTGCGTTTCCCGCAAATTGTTGTAGGAACCTCGATTCTGGATAGAAACACTGGGCTCGCAGAGGCTTGTGAAACTGCGTTCGAAACAGAGGACGCTTTTATAAGCGGAGCATTCGTCTCTCAGGACCGCATCGCTTTGACTGCTGAAGAGAAGCGTGAGTTACTTCACTCTGGTGCAATCGCTGTCGAGATGGAAGCGGCTGGAGTGCTGGCTCGCACAAAACGCGCCGGTTTGCCGTTCTACTGCATCAAAGTAGTATCGGATCAGGCAGAGGAAAGCTTCGGGTTCGATTTGAATGCCCTACGGACTACCGAAGGGCGTATCGCACGTGGGAAAATCGTTGTACACGCCCTCTCGCATCCCTCCGTTATTCCGGAACTGTTCCGTCTGAAG
>CBAAAA010000488.1:0-3952 GCA_964658695.1 uncultured Solirubrobacteraceae bacterium
GAAATAGGAAAAGATCATGAAGTCGGATACGTCCCGAAGCCCGAACTTCTTCACTCGATATTCTGTAAGGCCTTCTCCTTCATTGCTGATCAATCCTACCTTCAAATCGTTGGCTTTCCTCACATCGTGAAGCAGTTGAATGCTCTGCGGCCATGGCACGGATTGCTGGAACGCAAACGCCCGAACTTCCTCAATCGAGAAATCGCGAGTAGCCGGACAAAAGACGCGCCGGAGGTACTCGTCAAAGGTCATGTATCCGCGCTCGTAGCTGTCGAACATCAGGCGGTGACGGCCCTGGATCAAGTCGAGGTCGCAGCCGAAATGCTGGCCGACCTTTAACCGGATGTCGGTGTCCCATCCGTTGGTGCCAAGCACCCCGCCGATGTCGCTAAAGAGCGCCACAAAACGCATTTCCGCCATGCAGACAGAGTCGCACACCGATACTTATTGAAGGCTCAGGAATTGACGCCGGAGGCGAGGAATCCGCCATCCACGCCAATGCATTGCCCAGTGACAAAGGCGGCCGCATCGGAGGCCAGAAAGACAGCGCATCCAACCAGCTCCTGAATGTTGCCAAAACGCTTCATCGGGGTTCTCATCAGCAGCTCGCGTCCGCGCTCAGTGCCGTCCAGCAGTCCGGAGTTTAATTCAGTGCGAAATACGCCCGGGGCGATGGCATTGACATTGATTCCCTTCTGGGCCCATTCGACCGCCAGACTCCGCGTAAGGCCCAACACAGCAGCTTTCGATGCTGCATAAGCGGCAACTTCAAAGAAGCCGACATAAGAGGTGAGCGACGCTATATTGATGATGCGGCCGCGACCGGTGTTCTCCAGCGCGCCGTAGAACGACTGGCATGCCCGCAGTGTGCCGGTCAAATTCACGTCCATCAGAGCATTCCAGCGCTCCTCCTGCACCTCCGCCGTCGGCTGCCGAAAGTTCTGGCCGGCCGCATTCACCAGAATGTCGACCCGGCCCAGTTCGTCAAGTATTGCGTCACGCAGAGCATCGACCGATTGCCGATGCGCAGCATCCACCGACTTCCGCAGCGTCCGCCGGCCCAGCCGCTCGATCTCATCTCCGACCTCCGCAACTAGGTTCTCCCGACGCCCGGTCGATACAACATCGGCGCCCGCTTCCGCTAATCCGATTGCGAGAGCACGTCCGATACCTGAAGTGCCGCCCATAACAACTGCGACGCGACCGGTGAGATCGAATAGTTCTTTTGACAATGACTTCCCCTTCTCTCCACCATCTTCGCTCGACGCGAAAATGGCAGGCGTCATTTGGGTTGGCGGCCGAACATTTTGATTTGCCGGAGGAATTCAGCTGTCGCGACGGAAAGATTCAGGAGACCAAGCCCGCTCACGGCTCCCCGGAAGTAGGGGCTCATCCAGAGTCCGGCGAGATGGGGCGAATGAACCGGGATCCAGCTCATCTCCCAATCGCGACGCCAGGGAAACAGCAGCAAGAAAAGCCCGACTTCCAGTGCGAAGACGACCAGACAGAACCCGAGAACACGTCGATGCCATCGCAACACTCTATTGGTTGGCAAAACAGAGCCGGTGGGTTCATTTTCGGCAACCTGCTGAGATGTTTCGGTGTTCATTCCGCGATCTCCGGGTTGGTTAGAACGGCGGTTTCCAGGTAAGAGGTCCAAAACGCTTTCGGACTGCTGGCGCGAACCGGTTCAAAGCTGAAGCGGTGCATCATGGTAGGGCCATGCTCCTGCAAAGCGCGGCGATGATCAGGGGTGGCATACCCTTTGTTCGAGGCCAGATTGTATTCCGGGAACACCTCATGCCAGCGCTGGAGGCACGAATCACGGTGCACCTTCGCCACGATGGAGGCAGCGGCGATGGCGCGGCATCTGGCGTCTCCATCGATAAGAGGCAGCTGCGCGATCGGAAGATCAATTTTGGCGGCGTCGATCAAAAGATAGTCGGGAGGCACCGACAGTCCCTCGACGGCGCGTCGCATGGCAAGCCGGGAAGCCTGGTAGATGTTGATCTGGTCGATTTCGTAAACGTCGGCGGCTCCAACGCTCCAGACCAGGCAGCGGGCCTTGATCTGGGATGCCAAGTCGGCCCGCTCGGAGGCGTCCAGGATCTTGCTGTCGTGCAGTCCCTTGATGGGGCGTAGCGGATCCAGAATGACGGCGGCCGCATGGACCGGCCCGAACAGACAGCCTCGCCCTACCTCGTCCACACCGGCGATAGACCGGAATCCCTGCTCGCGAGCTGCGCGCTCAAACGTGCTGACGCAACGAATAGACCTATGGCCAGTGACCGGAGAAGCATTCACTTTCCGAGCAGTCTTTCCGATCTTTTCGTCCGAAGCCGGCGCCACTTGGCCGAATCAGGGCTATACGCGCTCTTTGAGACGAGCCGCTTTACCCTTCAATGCGCGAAGGTAGTAAAGTTTGGCTCGCCGGACGCGCCCGGTCCGCACCAGGTCGATGTGATCGATCACGGGAGCGTTCAGCGGGAAGATGCGCTCCACGCCCTGGCCAAAGCTCACCTTGCGAACCGTAATGGTCTCGCCCATGCCGACGTTCTTGCGGGCGATCACAGTGCCTTCGAAAGCCTGCAGACGCTCCTTGTCACCCTCGCGGATTCTGACGTGAACGCGAATGGTATCGCCCGGGCGAAACTCCGGATGTGCGGTCGCACGGACGTGCTTGCTAATGAAATTGCTGACAAGTGCGTTTTGCATTTCTTCTCTCTACCTTCACTCAGTGCCGCCGCCGAGCAGGTCGGGCCGGAGGCGGCTGGTTTTCTCGCGCGATGCGGCCCGCCGCCATCGCCTGATTTCCTCATGGTTCCCGCCCAGCAGTACTTCGGGCACTTTCCAGCCGCGAAAATCCGCCGGCCTGGTGTACTGCGGGCAATCTAACAATCCATCGTTCTCCACCGCGAAGCTCTCGTTTCGCGATGATTGCTCGTTCCCTAAAACGCCCGGCAGCAATCTTGCCACCGTATCCACGATCAAAGCCGCCCCGAGTTCTCCGCCGCTCAGAACAAAATCTCCTATCGAGATCTCTTCGTCCACCAGATGCTCCGCTACGCGCTCATCCACTCCTTCGTACCGGCCGCAGATCAAAACCAGATCGCTGAGCGCCGCCAAATCTCGAGCCACACCTTGGTCGAGTCGCCGGCCCTGCGCCGAAAGCAGCACCACCTTCTGGCCGAAACCGCGTTCCGGCAGAATACTTTCCACTGCCTGAAAGAGCGGCTCAGCCTTCAGCAGCATTCCCTCGCCGCCGCCGAAGGGCCGATCATCCACCGTCTTATGACGGTCGCATGTCCAGTTTCTCAGATCTTGAATCTCGATCTGCAATCGCCCGGAGAGTTTCGCCCGGCTCACCACCCCATGGTCGAAAGGTCCTGAGAAAAATTCAGGAAATATCGTCACAATGTGGAAGCGCATCTACAGGTCCAACAGTCCGCTGGGTAAATCGACCCGGATCACCCGCTTCTCTAAATCCACCGTCCTGCAAATCTGTTCGACAAACGGAATCAGCACTTCGCGGCCATCCACCTGAACCGCCAACAGGGACGGTCCGCCATACTGCTGAAAGGCATCCACCACGCCCAATTCCTGGCCGGTCGCCTCGTCCACGACCGCACAGCCAATCAGGTCCGTCCGAAAAATCTCCCCATCCGGAAGCGACGCACGCTCTGAAAGAGGAACCCAGATATCGGCGCCTCGAAATCGCTGCGCTTCGTCCATCGAATCGACACCTGCCAGTTTAAGAACCCAACCGCCCCGATAGGGCCAGGCCTCGCTGATCTCCACGTCAACATCGGAGCCGTCCGCCAGTCGCGCCTTGGCTTTCTTTAAGCCCTCGATCCGGCCCGGCACATCGGTTTGAGAGATCGCCAGCACCTCACCGCGAACTCCTCGCGGCCGGGCAATCTCGGCCAGCACTACCCTGTCCCGATCCATCAAA
>CBAAAA010000489.1:0-3947 GCA_964658695.1 uncultured Solirubrobacteraceae bacterium
AATGACCCCCTAAGATCGATGAATTTGCGATATTGCAAAGAAACGTGCTCGAAGGCGCCGCTGGTATCCGTCGAGTGATCCACGGGCTGCGCCGAACGAACTTCCAGGGTAACGGCCCCGTCTTTGAGATCGGCTCCACTATAGTTCACCAGTCTCAACGAGAGTTCAAATGAGACGGTCTGACCATCTGAATGGGCCGATTGGATGGCATACGAACCGGCAAAATTGCGGCCATGCTCGGCCAGCAAATTTGAATGGAAGCAGAGGGGCAAAAGCCCAAGCCAGATTGCGGCAGTTCGCCACAAAGGTCTTACAGTAAACACAAAAATACTCCTTATTTACACGACTAATGAGCGGCGGGCAGCTAACTCATTGTCAAGCCGGAGTAAGCCAAACACGTTGCGCATGCCCCGACTAGCGATTTGTTTGCCCGTCGTTCTTTAGTACGTAGAAAGGAGTTCAAAACCAGCAAAGACGCAAACGAAATTCTCTGCGCTCAGCTCTGTAAGGGAGGAGTAACCCTTTGCGGTGCCGCGGGAGGCAAAAGGTAGGGCTCCTGGGGAGTGACGATCCAGCAGACGATATAGAGAATCAAGCCGGTGCCCGGCGGCCAGAGAAGCAGAACGAGAAAGACGATGCGGACCAGGGTCACGTCGATCTCCATGTAGTTTGCCAACCCGGCGCAGACGCCAGCAATCTTCCGGTCCAGATGGGGGCGACGCAAGACCCTGACTTGTTTAGGAGCACCGTAGTCTTGACTGGCAGGGGCTCCGCACTGGGAGCAAAATCGAAAATCGTTCGGAATGTCTTTACCGCAGGAACCGCAATACATATCGGGCCTCCAATGGAGACAACGAAAACCTGGGCTCAAAAGTTCCTTTTACCGCGACAGGCCGACTCGACCAGCCGCCTGCTCGACCAGTTCTGCTGGCAGGAGAGACAACTGGATCTGCTGGGTGCTGCTTTCTGCAACCGTGAGACTGGCGCCTTGGCTTGCTACAGCGCGAAGGAACTCAGGATTTTGCCAGAGATTTGGATCTCCTCGTGGCGCCGCGTAGCCGAAGTACTTACCGGGCGCAACATTCTTGAACGCGTAGCTCGCGTTCGACCGCGCGAAACCAAAAAGAACGCCCGACCCGTCCGGACCAACGGTTTCAGGAACTAGGATAACTGTGTTCCCGGCGTCCGGCGCTGCCGTTGCTGGCGCATTCGACTGCACCGTCACGTCGACCTCACCGGCTCCCGGGCTCACAGACACTTCCAGGCGGGCAGAACTCATCTCGGACAAATCTACTTGCCGATTTAAAATATCTTGCTGATTGAGCGTCATGGATTTTACGTACCACCCGGCGATGCCGACACGAGCCTGAAACACATAGAGACCCGGATCGAGATTCGTCAACGTAAAGCTTCCGTCACCTGCCACATTGGCAAACCCCTGGGTCGAATGAGAGACGTCTTCCAGCGGTCTTGCGAGCAGTGTGACTCGTGGGAGCGATGTATTCGAGGTGGAATCCACGCGAATTTGCCCGGTCACAGTCAGCGCGGGCATGATTGACAGAACGATGCCTTCCAGGTTTCCGCCGCCGATCTCCACATCCTGGCGTGTGAGTAGTGAATGATTCCGGCCGCCTGTCCCGGACGGGCCCGTCAAGCGAAGCGTGTATGCGCCAGGAGTCAGGCCGCCGATGTCGAAAGTTCCTTCCGGGGTGACGGTGACCTTTTTCGTTAAGCTGATTGAATCCACAGATCCGCGAGGAGAAACGGCAACTGCGAATTTCGCACCCGCCCCTGTCGTGGGTGCGTCCGCAATCTTTCCGCGCACGTGGAATGTTGTGGTGCGCCTGACCCGGATCGTGATATCCGGCACGGTCTGCCCGGCGGCTAACGGAATCGTGCTTCCTCCCTCTATCTCCAGTGACCGCGGATAAATTGTTCGAACCAGATCGCCCTCTCGTGCTGGCTTCTTGTCAGCAGAAGCAGCAGGCTCTGCAACGAGGTAATAATCGTTTGGTGGAAGCTTCGCAAGAACGAACTGGCCGTCGGCATCGGCGTTTGTGTTTGCATATAGCTTGAGAGAACTCTGGCCAAGGTGCACAAAAGGAGCCAAGGCCTCCACCCGCGCGCCGGCGAGGGGCGTTCCGTCTTCCTCTTCAATCCTGCCGCTAATGGTCCCTTGCGGCGTCAGAGCAACAGCGACGCCCGTGACGACCTGTCCTGCGGCAACGGTGATCATAGGAGACTTGGAATCGATTTTGTTGAGGACAAACCCGGCTCGCTCCGCTGTAAGGACGTAGCTACCCGGTGACACTGCCTCGAAATGGAAAGCGCCGTCGCTCTGCGAGCTCGCTTCTGGTTGTGAGCTATTGCCGCCGCGGCTATACCGGAGCGGAACAAGATGCACCGTCGCACTTGCCACTGGTTCGCCGGTGTTGGAGTCGGTAACCTGGCCATCAACCGAACCGGTCTGCTGCTGAGCCGGATTCTGGCTCGCGCGCAGGGAAAGCACAAGAGCGAAGACGAGGTATTTCGCCAGTGGCTTTGCCGCCTTCATGTTCCCTGCCGAGATCTTACCGAGCGAACGCACTCCTGGTAGGCGGAGGTGGTTCGGTGTGCTTGATCGCACGCCACACAACTGCTGTCAATTCATCGTCATCGACTTTATCGGCTTCTGAGAAGTCCATACGGGCTGACTCGCGCGCTCCCACGGCATTCCCCGGATTACGATCTGTGGTCGAAGTTTTCGGAGAGATAGCTGTGTAGGCGGTGTTCGCGGGTTGACGGCTGAAGCTTCCGAACATAGGTCTTGCACCCGCGTCGAAGTGAGTCATGGGACGAAGACCCAGAATCAGTTCCATGGTGCGCAGAATACTCGTCTGGTTGTACATGGTTGAGTCGACGGCTCCGCGCTGTGTGTAAGGCGAGATCACCCATACAGGAGCGCGATGCGAGTCCACATGGTCTGGTCCATTCTGGGCGTCATCCTCAATCACGAAGATCGCTGTAGAGGACCAAAGCTTACTGTGACTCACAGCCTCAGCCAGCAGCCCAACTCCGTAGTCATTGTCGGCCGCATATGCAAGCGGCGTAGGCGCACCCGGTTTCGTACCCTGCGTGTGATCATTCCCCATGCGAACAATCATCAGCGCGGGCGCCTGTCCGCTGGCATCGAACTGCTTCCACTCACGGATGAACTCATGCGCACGGTCAACGTCCGGGTAGTCCAGATCGAAGCCGCGATAGCTCAGGTCCACATGCGAGATCAGCGCCCGATCATTGATCTTGTCGATCTGCCTGGTTCCGGTTGCCTGTTTTAGCGGAACACTGGTTACCCATTCGCCGTAGTCTCGCACTGTCAACCCAGCCTGCAGGGCGTTGTCCCATAAGTAGCCGGCTGGCGGCGTGTTGGCGGCTTCCTCGCCCTCGAACCCATACACGCGGCTGCGGCGCGCGTATTCATTCGGCCACATCTTCACCGTAAAGTCGGGTGCAATGGCCGCATTCGCCCAGTTGTGGCCCTCCGCGCTGACGTCTGCATTCTCGTAAAAATTGTCAAACGTGACGAACTGGCGTGCAAGCTGGTGCAGGTTAGGGGTAATTTGCTCACCGAAAAGGTTGAGACTTTTGTCCCCGTTCGCATTGCCGATGTCACCCAGAACCTGGTCGTATGTCCGGTTCTCCTTGATGATGTAAATCACGTGCTGGATCGGCGAAGCATGCTCTGCTGTGCCGGAGAAGTACGCGACTTGTGTGTCTTCGACCGGGCCGTATATCAACTCATCACGATAGGGAGAGTTTCTCAGCACCGTTTCTGTAAAGGCATCCAGGTCTTGCTCAGATACCTTGGGCAGCAATGAGAGTGTGCCAGTTTGAATGTGCGCGATGTACCCAGGTGCAACCACCGGGCCGCCCTGATAGAGGGGCTGGTTTGGCTTCGCCGGATTGGG
>CBAAAA010000490.1:0-3947 GCA_964658695.1 uncultured Solirubrobacteraceae bacterium
TGCTGAAACGATTCGAGCGTCTTGTGTCTGCTACCAAATAGAATTTCAGAAGAAGATTCACCATGATTTTAGAAGGGGTATTCCTTGCAACCTAGAAGCCGCAGCCGGTGAAAGTTGCACGGCAGATCTGCCCTACGCGCTGTTCAAAATTGCGGTTCTAGGTCTGAGGATTACTCGTAAGTTGCGTCTAGGTAATTCTGTTATTCGACCTGTTGCCAAATCAACCCTGTGAACAGGCCCAAATGCGGCGAAACCCACACGATCAATTTTCTACTCCCGCTAATGTCACATCGCCCACTAGCAGTTCTGACTGCGATACGTTAGAGCTGAAGCGGTCACAGACAATGCCCGGGATTTCAGACAATCATGGTGCCTGCCTCGCGTACTATCAAGGCCACGCGCGGGTCGGAGCCACGGCAGCGAAACCGCTACCCTGTCAAAGTCTCAGGCGTGTCAGGGAATTCACAAATTCTATGGTGCGCTCGTCAAGCAGTCTCTGCTAATCAACTCTAGAGCGGTACAAGCACTTGGCGCTTAGATTATGCTGGGCCTTTTGGCTGCATAAAGATCAAGGCTGTGATCTCCGGTCGTTGAGACGCGGGCCAGTCAAGTTCCGGTGAGTTTGCATTTCTCCTATTTGCGCGGTCACCGCACCGGCGTAGAATCTGCTTCCTTCGGATCTGTGTTCAGAACTGGCGTTCCGCGCCCTTCGGGTAGTGCGAATCTCGTGACGCTCACCCCGAGACTTAAAGGTTTGTCTAATCTGCTTGCCTGTGGGAAATCGGAAGATCGGGCGTCTCTTCATTGCAGTATTGAGCGTCGATCATTTGGCTTACTCCAACCGCAATCGAGAGCTGCGTACCATCCGTGAATCTCACCAGGACTTTCTTGCCGAACTCGGCGTCCTCGTAGACCGACAGCTCTGCGACCAGCTTGCCGGCGACTTCAGGAAATGCGAAATAGGAGGCTCGGAAGTCTCGGAAAGGGCGCAGTCCCGCGATGAGAGATTACTACGCAGGAGTCTTGTCGAAATTAACTTCTGCTCGGCAGGAAGGTGGCCTGACGCAGCGCGAGGTTTCGCTGCGGTTAGGCATGGCCCATTCCCTATATGAACAAATGCGAATCCGGCGAACGGGCGATTGATGTAGCTGAACTCTGGGCGCTGTCCGGTATCTACGGCAAACCCCTGAGCTTCTTCGCCTCGGATCTCTAAACGCGGCCGCAAACCCTATAGTTTGCTAAGCCGCTTGTGGTCCAAGGGCCCGTATCCTGGCCATTTCCGCCTTGGGCTGGTTGCGGAGGCTTTGCGACCTGCGCGATGCGTCGCATGATCAAGCCGTACGAACTCGCTGACCAATTTCGAGCGGTTATCTGCACGCGAGACCAAGTAAACCGCAAGCAACTCCTTATCCTCCAAAGGGCGGACAATTGCACCACGATCCGCAATTCCGAGCGCGCCTGTCATGCTGGTAAAGGCTACGCCGAGGTTTTCAGCTACTAGCTGCGCAGCGTCCTCGGCAGTTAACACCTTTTGCCCGTTGCGGAAGACAATCTCTTCTCCCGCCGCACGGCGCAGGATAGCGTCATACATATCGGGATGAGCTTTCCGCTCGAAAACGCATCCACCTCTCATCACTCAAATCCAGTAAAGTCAATGAGCTTTTCGCCGCCAACGGACTTCGCTCAGGAAGAACAACATACAAAGGCGACTCGCTGACTTTGGTCGTTGTCAGCTTGTGATTTGACCCGGATTAGCCACGAGCGCAAGATCCAACTTTGAAACCGTCAGATCGTGAACAAGCTCCGGTGCGAAGTCACTATGAAGATGGACATGCAGGTTCGGATACAGGGGAAGATGAATCGCTAGAAGCGCAGAGGTTAGAACGGGTCCGCAAATGGGGACCGACCGATGGTGAGAACTGACTATACCCTCGGTGACAGCTTTCGCAACCTCTATTGCTCTCTCATCGTGCATAAGAGCGAGCTTTGCTTTCTCAACGAATGCTCGACCTGCTTCGGTCAAGCTGACGTTTGCATGATCGCGCTCGAAGAGTTTGATTCGATACTTTTTCTCCAGTGATGCGACCCGACGGCTCAAACCTGATTGGGTGATGCCAAGCCGCTTCGCTGCATTTGTAAAGTTGAGTTCTTCAGACAACGTGACAATAGCGATGAGTAAGCGAACCTCGATAAGTCTGTGCATTGGGCCGCCCCATCTATGAGGGAAACGTGCGTCCGCGCGAGTGCCCATTCAGCTTCTGGATTGAGCGACACGTCTTAACCAAGTAGACACCTTCAACAAAAAATAGTTACCTCCCCAGAGCATCCCATTATGCAACATCCCGTGCTGCCAACACTTGCACCATATGCGTGCAGGTCATAACGATGGGCATGAGAGTCATTGGACGGCAGCAGCCTGGTCAGGGAGTCTTGTAAGTACGGAGCCGAGATGCCTTGGAACAACACTGTAATTGAAGGCGAAAAGAAGGAACCCGTCCAAAGCGAGAGTTTGCATTCAATCGCTTTAGAACCACACTATTTGGTTCCGCAGGTGGCAGCCATGTGGCGTGTCAGCGAGAAGACGGTCAGGCGCCTTTTTGAGGGAGAGGCGGGTGTTCTTCGCTGCGGCAGCAGCGAAACCGCCCGGAAGCGCGCTTACCAGAATCTCCGCATGCCGCGATGCGGCGTCTTTGGAGGGATGGCCCCGAGAGGGCCCCACGCATTACGCACGCTAGCCGCCAACTGATCCTGACGCGCCTTCACCCACGGAGAGTAATGCTTCTCGGGGATCTTTACCCTTGCGTGGCCCAGGAGCATGGAAACCTGGTCGATAGGCACCCCGGCGAGAAGCATTTCCACGGCAAATGTGTCTTTTAGCATGTGTGGAAACAGCGCTTTGCCGAGCCGTCCGGCTTCTCCAAGCCCGCCAGTTTGAAGACCCTCCTGAAACTGCGTTGCCAGTCAGCAACAGCACTCTTCGGAAGTCCATTGCCGCTCCAAAAAAGTATCGCGGATTTGGTTTTGCTCCATCAGGAATCGTGCGAAGAGCCTCCGCCACTTGAGGAGGCAGGGGCACGTAAACCGGAGTGCCGGTCTTTGCTTGATACAGCAGAAAATTTGTCGTTGATGAGCCGCGTTTGCTCCAGAGTTACAGCATCCCGAATGCGCAGGCCACTCCAGCGCATGAGCATGATGAGCACTCAAATCCGAGTGCCATTGCTCCCGCCAATTGTCTCGCCACGGTTCTCGCGGTAAAGGTACGTGGCGTCGAGCAGCCTTTCATAATCCTCGCGCGGGAAGTGATCAGTGGGCGCTTGTGTGACGGAGATTCTCCCAAGCCGATCCGTTGGGTTGGCCATGAGCCAGCCGGCTCGAATGCAGAATCAGAAAAATCCTGTCAGTCGATCTTGCTTCTTTTTCTTGGCACGGCCACCGTCGGTCCATGACGCGCGGAACGATTGTGCGGCTCTCAAATCGAATTCTTTGAGAAGCTTGTATCCCTCAGCCTTGCACCAACCGAGGAGTTATTTCTCAAGTTGGATCCTCAGCTTGTAGAGCGTGGCATCCGCGAGCTCTCGCGCCTTGCATCTGCCATATATTCAGTGACGGCCTGAATGATCGTGATGGGCTGATCTTTGCGCTCAGAAGTCCCAGCGGGCGTGTCAGACTGTTCGATGATGCGGCACAGCTCTGTCGCCCTTCCCCACTGGCTGTCTTCCGGCTGCGGCGCAGGTATGTTCCATTTGCGGTGCCCTTCGACCCACATCGGGCAGGTACAACGCTTGTAGAAGCGATCGGAGGCTTTTAGAACTGCCCTTCAATTGTCGTCGCTAGAGGTCAACATATGCATCTATCGTGCGTATATCGTACACAGCATTTAAAGTTGCTCGTAAGTGGTTGAAACTAAATATGATAGGAATGGTGGAGGCGGCGGGAGTCGAACCCGC
>CBAAAA010000491.1:0-3945 GCA_964658695.1 uncultured Solirubrobacteraceae bacterium
CCTTCGCTCGAAGAAGTTTTTATCTTTCTGACGGGGAGGCATCTGCGCTAATGGGCGACGTCGCTAGAACTGAGATCGTCACGAATGACCGGACTTACGCCGAGCGGAAGGACCGTCGCAGCGTGCTCGCTGTCAACGCTTTCTTTGCTATTCTTCGACGCGACATTAAAGTGACGGGGCGGGAGTTTGTGCCTTTTCTTTTGCAAGCTCTGATGCAGCCGTTATTCTTTCTGTTCATCTTCGGGAAGGTGTTGCCGGGCATCGGGCTGGCGGCCGGAAACTTTGCCTCGCTGATGCTTCCGGGGATCGTGGCGCTGACCGGCATGATCGCGGCGATGCAGGGTGTGACGCTGCCGCTGGTGCTCGATCTGGGTTTTGCCCGGGAGATTGATGACCGGCTGCTTTCGCCCCTGCCAGTCTGGTGGGTAGCGCTCGAGAAGGTCTTCTTCGGAGCAATTCGCGGCGTGATCGCAAGCTCCGTAATCTTTCCACTTGGCTGGCTAATCCTTGGAGACGGCTTCGCGGTGCGTGGCGATCGCATCCCACTGCTGATTGGTATGGTGTTGCTGACCGGATGCGTCGGCTCTACCATCGGGCTGCTGATGGGAACGGTGATTAAACCGGACCAGATCAGCCTCATGTTCACCCTGATCTTCACGCCGCTGCTGTTCACCGGGTGCACTTACTATCCCTGGGGTGCACTTAGCAGTATTCGCTGGTTTCAGATACTGACGCTGTTCAATCCGCTGACCTATGCCGCCGAAGGATTGCGATACGCCATGGTTCCTCCGGTTGGTGGGCATAACTTTCCGACACTGGGCATTGGTTGGACGCTGGTTTTGCTTGGAATTTCTGTGGTCACGATGTTCGTGGTCGGGACGCGGACGTTTCTGCGGAGAGTAGTAACTTAGACCGTTATGGCCGCCACAACGAGAATTTGGTTCTCACAACGTATCTTGCGCGGTGGCCATGGCAGCGGGGATACCAAGGGGGCGGGCGAGCCCCTTGACTAATTAGTTGGCTTGAACGACTTCGATGGCGTTCACTTCCGCGTAGTTCCGGACGGGTACGAACTCCAGCGCCAGAACGCCCTGGGCATTCGGCTCCAGGTTATTAAAGGTCTTCGTCACGGTGCGGTTGGGGCCACCGGCCTCGCGGACAATCTGAAAGTTCCGCAGCAGCGCTTCTCCGTTCACGAACACGTTGAAGATCCGGGCGTCAACAGCGGAGCGCGCCGAGCCTGGTAACCCGAAATAGGTCTCGGCAAACCGCAGAGTCAGACGATATTTCCCGGGCGGCGCCGGAAGGTGGTAAATGAAGTTGCCATAGCGCTCGCCCTGGAAAAGCGTCTTCTCTTTGCCATCGAGAACCACATTGCGACGGGATACCGATGTGCCGCCCGAGTAGTACTCGTCAGCGGCCCAGACCCGGCCGTCAGAATCCGTCACCGGACTGGATTGAGTAACGATTCTGAGGGGATGAACTCGTCCAGGGGAACCCGGCAGCAGCGCCAGGGCGTTCAAGAACGCAGGACCTGTCAGAGGTTCAAACGCGAGGTGCAACTTACCATCGCTTGCGGGACTAATGTCCTTGAACACTCGCTCATGCAGGCGATTGGCCGCGCCCGCTTCGCCCAAAGCGTCGAATTCGGGGAGAATCACCTGCCCGTTCGCCGAGACTTGAAATGTCCGGCTACCGTCGCTGCCACCTTTGGGATTGCTGCGTCCGTATTCGGTTTCAGCAAAGTAGAGATGAAGCTCATAGGTTCCCTGGCGCAGAGGAATGTTGTACTGAAAACTTCCAGACCTTTCGGCTTTAAAGCAGTTAGCGCCAGATGCGCCTTCAATCAGCCTTCCTCGAAGGAGCGGGATAGATACCCCGCCTTTGTAGTAAGCGTCGGGCTCCCAGGAATGGCCTTGATGATCTACAAACGCCAGGTCGTGGTATCCGGCACTCATCCTGAACTCCGATTCGACAGGATCGCTGTAGGACCCCATCCAGATTTCGTTCGCCGCTGGTTTAGGACTGGCTTTCGCCCCTCTGAAAGCGAGTGTCCAAAGCGCAACGGCTACAGCCAGGCAGACGAAGGCGATCGCGATGCCAGATTTCCAAGGGGCGACATCCCGTGCCTGGGACGGCGGATGACTAATGACAGGATCGAACTCCTCAAGCGTGCCGAGTGCGCTCGGAGACGGGGTGGGTGCCTCACCATCCCCAGTAGTGGGGCTGAACACAGCAAGCGTTGAGATCTGGAGGTCTTTGATTAAGAAACAGGGGCGGTACTGGCCATTGGGAATCGTGATCTGGATCGGATGATTTGCGCCCGGACCGTTGTAGTATTCCTCCAGACGTTTGCGAAGACGATGTGCTTCGACCCTGACAATCGAGTCTTTCTTAGGATCGAATTCCGCGGGACGACCTAATGCCTCAAGCGCGATGCTATATTCCTTTAGCTGGTCAGCTCGCCCTTCCAGATGGCGCTCACAAACGTAGCGGAAAAACCTGGCTAATCTTGGAGATTTGAGAAAAATGCCTGATTGCAGAACGAGTTCCATCTCGGCACGCTCCTGCTGAGACGGCGTGATCGTATCCATAGGACCCTTGACACTGCCGGAAGTATATCAAAGGCACTTCAAGATACTGAAATGTCCGGGGCGCTGAAGCACCAGAAGGCAACCGGTTACGGATCGTAGCCGATTGCCTTCCTGCCACCGCTGGCGTTAGAAGTAGAACTTGACGACGAACTGGACGATTCTGTTCCCCTGTTTATAGTTCGCGTATCCGAACGAAGTGTTGCTTTGCGAGATCGCTCCCGTGGTCGAATTCTGTGTGAAGTTGAGCGTCAGATTATTCGAGTTCGGGAACGAAGCGTTGGGGTGGTTGAGGAAGTTGTTGCCTTCCACCCTGAACTGCAGCTTCATCGATTCCTTGATCAGGAAATTCTTGAACAGACCCAGATCGGAATCGAAGAAGGATGGTCCGTAGATCACCGGAAGTAGTGTGGGGCCATTTTGACCGACTGAGGTCGGCAGCGAGAAGCAGTTGCCGTTGATGAACTGGTTGTGCCCCAGGTTCGACGTCGGATTACAAGTCAGAATTGGATTCAGCTGCATGGCATTTGTGCCCAGGATCGACTGGTTCGAAATCGGTATCCCTTTAGGATTTGCCGTGCTGATGGAGCCAGGGATGATGGCGCCATTGAATTGCGCGTTGAAGTTCGTGCCACCGCTGTTGTAAGTGAGATTTGCGCCGCTTTGCCACTGGGTTACGCCGGAAAGCTGCCAGCCGTTAATTGCTCCCGCTGCGATTCTGTGATCGTGAATGGGGCTCGGCAGTTGAACCGAATAAACCGCGTTGAATATATCCTTGCGGTTTCCAGGCTCGACCCCGTAGTTATTGCGGAGATTGAAGGGGTCGATCCCGGCGCTTGTGCCTCCGAGGGTCTGCCCGGAGCCACTTACTATTCCGAGCGCTTTGCCATAGGTGTAGTTTGCCTGCAGAGTGTAGCGGCTACTCTGCTTGGCCCACTTCAATTGCAAAGCGTTGTAGTTGGAGTAGAGATTGTTGGTCGCGAGACTGATGTCGCCGTAGCCCTGATAGGGGCGGTAATCATTCGCGTTCGCAGTGGATGGGTTGGAAGCGGACAACATCGCGCCCACTGGAACCAGGTTGATGTTACTTCCGTAGCCCCCGCTATTCTGCAGGTCGTGGCTGTTATTTCCCACGTATGCCGCCTCGATCAGACTGGTCCAGGGTAACCGCTGGGAAAGGGTGACGGAGTAACTGTCGGTGTACGGCTGCTCAGAGTCGTTAGCTCGCACAGCGGCGGGAGCGGCAAGCGCATTCCCGAAAGTCACTTGGTTGAGCTGACTTGCCAGCAGCGGCCCTCCTACGTTGGTGGGGGAGACGTTAATCGTCTCAGACCCGGCGGAGGTATCGAGTCCG
>CBAAAA010000492.1:0-3939 GCA_964658695.1 uncultured Solirubrobacteraceae bacterium
TGCTGATTGGCGTGGGTCTCAAAGGCGGAGCTCCGTACCGCGAATCCATCACCCACGGATGGACGCTCGATGCAGATGGCCGGGCCATGTCCAAGTCGCTGGGCAACACCATTGAGCCACAGGAGATCATCAAGAAATACGGCGCCGATCCGCTTCGCTTATGGGTGGCGTCCGTCGATTTCACGGAAGATGTGAAGCTCTCCGACACCATCTTGACGCGTTTGTCGGAGGCCTATCGAAAACTCCGCAACACATTCCGCTACGCGCTTTCGAACATCAGTGATTTCGATCCTGCCCACGACGCAATTCCGGGCGACCGGCTCGCTGGGATCGATGCCTGGATCCTGATCCGCACTGCGCAACTGGTAGAACGATCCCTGGGCTGGTACAACGAGTACGCGTTTCACAAGGTGTATCGTGCCGTCTACGATTTCGCCGCCTCGGATCTAAGCGCGTTTTATTTTCATATCTCAAAGAATCGCCTCTACACCACCGGACCGAAGTCCGAAGAGAGACGAAGCGCTCAGACCGCGCTGTACCGGATCAACGAAGCTCTGGTCGGATTGCTGGCGCCCGTGCTGGCCTACACGTGCGAAGAAGTGTGGAGGCATAGCAAGCCGGAATCCGGCCGTCCCGATAGCGTCCACCTCAGCTATTTTCCTCAGCCTGAGACGCTGACTGCGGGCCTTACCGACGGCCAGCGGGCGGAAGCGGCCAACTGGGAAACTCTTGTTCCGATTCGTGAGCAGGCGCTGAAGAACCTGGATACAGCGCGCGAGGAGAAGATCATCGGGTCCTCACTCGAAGCCGACCTGATCCTGAGCGTCGAGCCATCTCTGTACCCGGTTCTGATGAAGCACCTGCCGGATTTGCCGGACTGGTTCATAGTGTCGCAAGTAGAGGTGAAAGAGTCTGCCAGCGGCTCCGGCGTGCTGGTGGAGCGCGCGCGGGGAGACAAGTGCGAACGCTGCTGGAAGTACAAAACCGATGTCGGAAGCAACCCGGATTTTCCGACAGTCTGCGCCTCCTGTGCGGGCATAGTACCGGACTTTCTCGATGCATCCTAGTCGAATTCTGCCGCTGTCAGCAGCCGTCCTGGTCGTGATTGCGGATCGTTTCACCAAATCGGCCGTCCAACATTACATAACCCTGTTTGACACCATCCCGGTGATTCCTGGCTGGTTGCGAATGGTTCACTATCAGAACCCCGGAGCGGCGTTTGGGATGCTTGCTGACAGCAGTCCATTGCTGCGCAAACTGGTTCTCGTCGGCGTTTCGGTACTGGTGCTTGCGTTTGTCGTCTCCGCGCTCCTCGGGCGGAGTGCGCATTTCGGCGGGCATCTTCCGCGGCTCGGCCTGGCGCTGATTCTAGGCGGCGCGCTGGGCAATCTCTACGATCGCATTCTGCTCGGAACTGTCACTGATTTCATCGAGGTCTACCATGGAAGTTGGTCCTTTCCGGCTTTTAATGTCGCCGACAGCGCCATCACGGTTGGCGCGGCTTTGCTGCTGATCGATCTGCTGCGATCCACTGGGAGACAACGACCGGACAATGCGCACGGCCTCGCGTCGGATTAGTTCTACATGCTTCCAAAGCTCATCAGTTTCGGCTCTTTCTACATTCCGACTTATGGAGTGCTGGTGGCGCTTGCCTTCCTGGCTGGGTTTTCCGTTACCCTGCGCTTGTCCAAACGCGTCGGATTGCCAAGTGAAAAGGTCACAAACCTTGTTCTCTACTGCGCTTTCGCAGGCATCGCCGGCGCAAAACTTTTCATGATCCTGTTCGACTTGCCCGAATACTTACGCGATCCCGGACAGATCTTTACCATGCAAACGTTGCAAGCCGCAGGCGTCTTCCATGGGGGCTTCATTGCGGCGTTGATAGTCGCCTTCCTCTACATGCGAAAGCAGCGGCTGCCGGTCTGGAAAACGATGGATGCGTTCGCTCCTGGTGTAGCCATTGGCCAGGCAATCGGCCGTTTGGGATGCTTCGCAGCTGGATGCTGCTGGGGTCGGGAGTGCGATCTGCCCTGGGGCGTTCGCTTCCGCTCCGATTTTGCCGCTCCCGTGCCGCTCGACAAACCCCTTCACCCGGTGCAACTTTATGAATCGGGGGCCGATCTGGCTATCTTTGGACTGCTCTACTGGTACTTCAATCGAGCGCCACGCCGAGGCAATGTCATCGGCCTGTACCTCGTTCTCTACTCAACGGCCCGCTTCATCATCGAGTTCTATCGTGTCCATGAGCAGTCGCTGGTCGGGCCCTTCTCACTGACTCAGTGGATTGCGTTAGCGCTACTCATTCTGGGCATTGTCTTCCTGTTTGCGCCGCGAGTTCAGGCCCCGGTCAGTACCTCTGGACCCGAACACTCTCCCGCTTAATTTTTCCCACTCAATCTAACCGAGCTAGAATCTAACCAAAACAGTGTACCGTCCTTAGTGTCTGAAGCCTTAGGATTTGTAGGCGGTACTCAGTTTCCATAAAACGGCGTAAGTGTTAGAGTGAGAGACCAACCTGGGGGAAAGTGTGACAGTGTCTTCCAATGTGGAGCGGACCGGGAATCTTCGCCGGAGTATGTCCTCGGCGTTTTATTTGGGGTGTGTCTGTATTATCAGCATCGGGACCTTCGGCTGGGCTGCCTTCGGGGCTTCTCCGAGCGGATCTGTCGATGATCAGGTCTCTAAGTACGAGGCGCAAGGTGATCTGGCCGGCGCACGCACATTGCTCGAACAGCAGGCCGGCAATGCTGGTGGCGGGAACGCACCGGCCGATCTGGCGGAGTTTCTTGACCGCCACGGCGATCCCGGCCGCCGTACAGCCTACCTGAAATGGGCTGCGGAAGAGAAGGACCCGCAACGGCGCAAGCTCGCTTTGCGTCAGGCAGTGCTACTCGACTTTATTGACGGCAACAAGACAGAACTCACGCAGGATCTGACAGCCTATCGCGCGGCAGGCGGCTCCGACTTTTCCGTTCCTGGGCACAGCGCGCCGGCGTCACAGTACTCTACCGTGTCCATTCCCGGACCGCTTGGGTCCTTTGCCAGAATGGCGGCCCTGGCTCCGGATCTGGCAGCTGAAGATCTTCTTCCCGCGCTCGCCAGAAACATCGTCACCAACGGCTATGAGGCTACCGGTAATGAGTCCATGCAGCCGACTGAGTATCTGCGCCTGCTGCTGCGCTACGTTGGCCAGGCACGCGAGTTGCAGTCCCTTGCCGGAAGCGGACAGAAGATTGTCATCGCCGCCTGCGACAGCGAACAGACCGCCGATTTGTTGAAGGTGATTGGCTATCGCATGCGCGGTTCCTGTGGCGCGGATATTGTGCTGGAAACCGTGAATCCGACTCGGGCCTTCATTACCGTCGATTCCGGTTTCCCGCTTACGCAACTGGAGCAGGATCTGCGCGCCAACCGCCGTTTCGAATTGCCCTATGCGCCCACGGTTGTTCCGGTGCTCTATGACGCAAAGTATTGGCTATCGGCAACCGGTCGAACAGACAAGTCTGACTTTCTGGATGCCTTCACGTCAGATTCTCTGCTATGCCGGCTGTACCTTGGCCTTTCGCATGTTGAACTGCCGGTTGCTGAAGCCTTGCGCAGACAGGCGAATCCGTTGCGTCTGCGCCTCTTTTCCAACATTCTGGACTTTTTCGGCGGGATGTTCGAGATCCGCAACGGCGTCGCTGTGACACCCGGAAACGCCAAGGTATGGTCTTCTGTCGTGGGGGCCTCGCCGGGCAATCCAGGAGCTTTCTTCGAAAAGCTCCTGACTATGGACGATGGCTGGCTGGCCAGCTACTTCGACGCCGTGTCCCGGGTGGAAGATCCGAAGCTCGTTGCTTACCTGACCCAACCGGATCACTTAAAGCGTTTTTACGATGCACTTCGCGGCAAGATAACCACGCCCGGTCCCGCTCGGCCAGTCTTCCGGTCAAGCAC
>CBAAAA010000493.1:0-3925 GCA_964658695.1 uncultured Solirubrobacteraceae bacterium
GTTTACACGTGGTTGGGCAGGCGTCGTTTAAAACGGCGTACAATACTTCCATAGCAGTTTTCGCTCCTCTTTCTATTAGGAGAGGGGGAGGCGAAGGACCGAGAGGGGTAGCAATGAATCGCTCGATGGTTTTGCCGGTTAGATTACTAACCGGTACTTTTATTGTCGCCATGAGTGCGATGCCGCAGTATACGATTTCGGCACGACCCGGCGTCATCAATTCTATTGAAGGGACCGCCTATGTCAATGGCGCGCATGTAACGGATGCGAAGGCAGCTCAGAGGATGTTCCTGAGCGCCAACGACACACTAGCGACCGATGCGGGAAAGGCCGAGGTGTTGTTAACTCCCGGCGTTTACCTGCGGATGGGCGATCATAGCGAAGTGCGGATGATTTCGCCGTCGCTGACCGACACTCAAGTCAGTGTTGTGAAGGGCGAGGCGATGATTGAGGCCATGGAACTGTTGAAAGAGAACAGTGTCCGGGTGAAGGTTGGAGAATCGACCACACAGCTGGAGAAGATCGGGTTGTATCGCTTCACGGCTAACAGCCCCGCAGCGGTTTCGGTGTTTGAAGGCAAGGCTCTGGTCGAGCTCGGCGCTAAAAAGGTGGATTTGGGAAAAGATCATCTGGCGGCGTTGGATGCCAACCTGAAGGTGGAAAAGTTTAAGGGCAAGGACGATCAAGGCGATCTTTATGCCTGGAGCAAGACGCGCGACGAGTATGACTCGGCGAGCAGCTATGCGACTTCGAAGACTCTGGCTTCCAACTCGTTCTCCGGCGGTGGATGGGGCGGCTACGGCTTCTCCGGCTTTGCTGGATATGGCGGACCGGGATGGTTCTACAATCCAGCTTTTAGTTCTTATGCCTGGTTGCCGGGAGAGGGCGCGTATTTCAGCCCGTTCGGATACGGATTTTATTCACCGGGTTATGTAAATTATGCGCCAGTGGTTTATTCCTCGCTGGGCGGAATTCGCACGGGCGGGGGCGTAGCTGTACCGGTGAACGTCAATCATGTTCCGACGATCTCCGGTGCGCGGCCAGCGGTGGTTGTGCCTGCGGCAAGTCGCGGAAATAGCGTGATTGCTTCGGGAGTGGGCGCAGGCGGCGGACATATTTCAGCAGCAAACATTGGCCGGGCTGGAGGCAGTTCCGGTCCTTCCAGCGGAGGATTCGCGGGATCGGGATCCGGTGGGCGCGCCATGTCGATGAGCAGCAGTGGCGCCTCCAGCGCCTCGAGTGGCGGGCACTCGGGTGGTGGTTCCGGCGGTGGCGGACATAAGTAAGTCTTGCGTTAGAGTTCATTCGATTAATCGAATTGAAGAGAGGCCGGTGGCGTTCGCGCTGCCGGCCTCTTTGCTTCTGGTCCCCTGGCTTCTCTCCTGCGGATACACTAAAGGCAATGGCAGCCCTTTTTCGATACGCCATCTGCAACGAGATCTTCGGCGAGACTCCACTTGCGGAAGTTTGCGAACAAGTACGCGAGCTAGGTTATGACGGGATCGAGCTGGCGCCGCATACGCTGGCTGTAGATGCGACCAGCCTGACAGCGGAGCGGAGGACCGAAATCGCGAAGCAGATTCAGGGTGCCGGATTGCAATTTGTTGGTTTGCACTGGCTGCTGGTTTCTCCGCCCGGGCTGCACATCACCACCGCCGACGAGGTGGTTCGAAAGAGGAGTTGGGAGTACGTGCACCGGGCGATTGATCTGTGCGCGGATCTGGCCGGCGTGGATTCCGAGGAGAAGGGCGTGATCGTGATTGGGTCGCCCAAGCAGCGGTCGACGAACGGGCTGATGACTGCCCGGCAGGCGGCAGATATATTGACGCATGAACTGGCGCACGCGGCTCCGCATGCGGAAACGCGGGGCGTAAAGCTGCTGCTGGAGTCCCTATCGCCCGTTGATACGGACGTTGTAAACTGCCTGGGAGACGCGGTAGCGATCGTACGCCAGATTGGCAGCCCGGCGGTCGAGAGCATGTTTGACGTGCATAACTCGATCCGGGAGAGAGACTCTCATCTGGAGCTGGTGAGACGCCAGTTTTCGCATATCGCACACGTGCATGTCAACGAGCTGGACGGGCAGGAGCCGGGGCGTGGAGATTATGATTTCGCGGGACTGCTGAATGTTTTACATGAACTGGACTATGCGGGGTGGGTGTCAGTGGAGGCATTTGATTTCAGCCGTAACGGGAGAGAAATTGCCGAAGGCGCGATCACTCGTCTAAAGGCGTTGGAGGCGACGCTGGCATCTGAAGGCGTCGGAAGCGGCGCTGGCTGAGGTTCGCTAAGAAACTATGGATCGTAATGTTGTGACGGGTGGGGCGGGGTTCATCGGCTCCACACTGGTTCGCCAGTTGCTGGCGAGCGGAGGCCGGGTTCATGTTATCGACAATCTCGCGACGGGCAACCTGGACAACCTGGAAGATGTAGCGGACTCGATCACGGTGCATGAATATGACATTCGTGATTACCAGAGAATCGCTCCGGTGATTGCGGGGGCGCGGAGGGTGTTTCATCTGGCCGCCCTGCCGTCGGTGCCGAAATCGATTTTGTATCCGGTAGCGAGCCACGAAGTGAATATCGACGGGACATTCAATGTGTTTCGGGCGGCGGTGGAGGGCAAAGCGGGACGAGTGGTGTATGCTGCTTCGTCATCGGCGTATGGGGACACGGAAGTGCTGCCGAAAGTGGAGACGATGACGCCTAAGCCGAAGTCTCCGTATGCGGCGCAGAAGCTGATGGGCGAGTATTACGCGTCGGTCTTTGCGGAGTCGTTCGGACTGGAGACGGTTTCGCTGCGGTTCTTCAATGTGTTCGGGCCGCGGCAGGATCCGACGAGCGTTTACTCTGGCGTGTTGTCTGTCTTCTTGAAGTGCCTGATCGAGAGGCGAAGCCCGACGATCGATGGCGACGGCGAACAATCGCGAGACTTCACTTATGTGGAAGATGTAGCGGCTCTGCTGCTGAAAGCTTCCGCAGCGGGAGAGGGCCATGGCCGCGTGTACAATGCGGGGAATGGAAACCGTTATACCTTGAACGAGACCTGGCGGTTGCTGCAGACGATTGAGGGCGTGGATCTGCCGGCGATTTACGGAAGGCCGCGCGCGGGGGACGTTCGAGATTCGCAGGCGGATACAACGGCAGCGGTTCGAGAGCTAGGGCACGATCCGAAATTCAGCTTTGAGCAGGGGCTCCGGCTGACACTGGACTGGTATCGGGCGCACATGGAGCAGAGCGGCAAGATCAACGCACCGGGCGCTAAACTGGTTTCGTAGGCGCGAGGGAGTGCGGACCTGCCTGGTGCCACGGCCTGTAAATGCCATTTCTTGAAAATCGATTCGAACGGAATTTCTTAACGACTTCCGTAGACTACGTCTTCAACTGGGCTCGCAAGTCATCCTTGTGGCCGCTGTCATTCGGGCTGGCATGCTGCGCGATTGAGATGATCGCTTCGACGACGTCGCGTTTCGATATCGCACGTTTTGGAGCGGAAGTGTTTCGACCCAGTCCGAGGCAGTCGGATTTGATGATTGTGGCAGGCACGGTGACACTGAAGATGGCTCCGGTGCTGAAGCGAATCTACGATCAGATGCCGGAACCCAAGTGGGTGATATCGATGGGGGCCTGTTCGAGTGTGGGCGGTCCGTTCAATACATATTCCGTGCTGCAGGGCGTGGATAAAATTGTCCCGGTAGACGTTTACGTCACCGGCTGCCCACCGCGTCCTGAGAACCTGTTTTACGCGTTGATGAAGTTGCAGGAGAAGATTCAACACACGCCGAACCTGGTGCGCAAGCCCACCTATGTACGGCTGGAAGAGAGCATGTTGGAGGATTTCAAGCGCCGGGTGATGGTGGCGCAGGTGAGCGACCCGGCAGACAGCCTGGTGAGTCTGTCGTGAACGATTCCTTCCGGCTGGGGA
>CBAAAA010000494.1:0-3918 GCA_964658695.1 uncultured Solirubrobacteraceae bacterium
GAGCGTTTCTCGTCTCTTCCGGCGTAAGGCCTGCATACACCGGGACAGTTGGATGCTCCTCAGTGAACAGGATCCAGTCGCGATCCTTAGGCGGGAGCTCACGCCAGGGACGATCGACGTCGTACCCAAGCGAGACGAGAATGTCCCGCAGGTTTTGTCCGTGCCATGCGGGCGGCCAGGCAGCGATCGCACGTTCGCGAATAGTCAGGGAATCGTCCGGGACCATGCTGCGTTCCGTCACGTCGTAGATCCGGCCCAGGCCATGACACTGCGGGCACGCGCCCTCGGGTGTATTCGAGGAAAACTCCTCCGCATGACGCATCGGCTGCCCCGCCGGATAAGTTCCGGCGCGCGAGTACAACATCCGAAGTAAATTGGACAGCGTCGTCACCGTGCCGACGGACGATCGGGTGGTTGGCGACCCGCGCTGTTGTTGCAGGGCGACTGCTGGAGGCAGACCATCGATCTCGTCTACTTCCGGCACGCTCATCTGGTGAAACAAGCGCCGGGCATAAGGCGAAACCGATTCCAGATAGCGGCGTTGCGCCTCGGCATAGAGCGTACCGAAAGCCAGCGACGATTTGCCTGAACCGGATACGCCAGTGAAGACTACCAGCGCATCACGAGGGATATCCAGGTCAACGTTCTTGAGGTTATGTTCCCGAGCGCCGCGAACACGCACGAACCCCTTAAAGTCACCCAATTTGCCGTCACTCAATCTGCCCCTCAAGACTTCGGTTTCGGCTTCGGCTTCTTGTCCCGCTCGAAATGGGCTTCCCGATTCACGTCCCAGAACACATAACAGTCGGAGATGTCAGCGCGATGATTGAACGCCCGGCCCAATTCCCAGTTGTCGACAAAGTCGTCGTTACAAGTCTCAAAAGTTGCGAACGCGCCTTTTTGTACCCGCTGTTTCAGCTCTTCTTCGGAAATGATATGGAGCCGCGCCTCTTCTTTCGGCGAGAGCTGAAGCTTATGCGCGTAAGAGAACTCCATTCCCGAGGGCGGAGCGATGTTCATCAGAAAGTAGACGTGTTCATCAGCCAGCAGGGGCCCGCCCTTGGCCGTCACCTCTTGCACTTTCTTAGTCAACTCTTCATAGCGCTTCCAGCTGGTGTTGTCGCGATCGACATAAAGCGTATGCCCAATGCCGACAGCGAACAGCAGAGCGATGGCCGACAGAGAAAGGCTTGGTTTGCTGGCGGAAACCAGCGTCACTCCAACGTGATAGACACCCACGGCGGAAAGCACTGCCAGGAACGGAATCGCCACCACGAAGTAACGCGTGAAAGTGGGGTGCGCCGTCGAGATGTAGGCCACCAGCGCCAGCGTGATCCAGCCGCACAGATAGAACTCGCGACGAAGGCTCGTCTCCCAACCACTCCCTTTGCGTATGAACGCGACTCCTGCAAGCCCGAGAAGACCCATCAGGAGCGCCTGACCGGAATCGACCCAGGAGCTGAGGATGTCGATGTCGTGAGAGTTGGCGTCGCCCCAGTTCACGCGCCGGAACAGCGCCTGGTATTGAAAGACGTTAAAGAAAGTCAGATACGGGCTCTGGATGAAAAGCCAGATGACCGGGGCAAACGGAACGGCTCCACCGAGTATGAAGGCGAGCGTCTTCGACCAGCGGCTGCCCTGCCGGTTTCGCAACAGAATCCACAGACAAAGCACCAGAGCAACGGGCGCGCTCAACAGGGAGGAAGCCGCGGCTGCTCCGGCCAGTATGCCCGAGGCGAAGGCAAGCAGCGGGCGGGTTCGATTGACGGCCGCCACTGCCACCCGAAATCCCGCAAAGGAAGCGAACAGGCACATGGCATACGCCTGCGCAATCGTGCCGAACTCAACAGCGGTCGTGTTGAGACCCACGAACACCATACCCGCGGCCGCTACGGCGGGTCTCCATCTGGCGATCGGAAATCGCGAAAGCAGATATTCAGCGACCAGTGTGAAAGTCCCAATGGTCAGGAACGCTGCGAAGGTATGCGTGACTCGCCAGCTGTGCCCAAACAACCGCATCAGCGCTGCATTCCAATAGGCGTTGAACGGCGTTTGCGGAAAACAGAAATCGAGGTAAGGGCGCTTTCCAGCCGCAATCAGTTGCGCGGCGATCAGGTGAAACCCTTCGTCCCAGACGAAGGCTCGCAATTCCGCGTACACCAGCACCAGGATGCCAAGAACCAGAGCGGCGCTGTACAGAAAACGCCTTTGCCGGCGCTCCCGCGGTTCGATGCCGGACGGATCCAGAGTCGATTCATGGCCCGGGGATGACGGCTTCGTCAGAAGTAAATGATAGTTCGTCACGACTGTAAGCGTACCGGCGGATGCTGCTTATGGAAGTCACTTCTGCTCTGAAACTCGCGGGCGAAGGCCAGGATTGTGTTCTCGCTGAACGCTGGTCCAACGATTTGCAAGCTCATAGGCAGACCATTTACAAACCCGCAAGGGATTGCGATGGCCGGCAGTCCACAAAGATTGGCAGCCGGGACCAATCCCGCTCCCACGCCTTTGCGATCAGGGCGTTTGGGCTCGTTCTCATCGAAAGGTTGATCAGAGCGATCAGGCGGGCTGAAGTGTGTTGGAGCAACCAGCAGATCCACGTTCGCAAACAAAGTCCGGAAAGCGGTTTGGATCTGCGAGCGTACGCGCATGGCCTTCAGGTAATCGACCGCCGAGTAGTTGAGCGATGCTTTCAGTCCGTCAATCTGACTGGCGTCGGCAAGTTGATTCACCTTGCCGCTTCGAATCAACTGCTCAAACACCGACGCTGCTTCGGAGTCGATGACGGTTCCAATCACCCCGCCGTAGGGATAGTCGGGAAGCGTCGTCTCCACCATTTGACCACCAATGGACTTGATAATGCTCAATGCCTTCGCGAAGGGGGGACGAAGCGCTTCGTCGGGCCATTCCGCAAAATCGATCTCCGCAAAGCCGATGCGGAGCTCGCTCATTTTGCGATAGTAATGCGGCGTGTAGTAGAAGCTCTTCCGCGCGGAGCTGGGGTCGGCATCATCTTTACCGGCTATCTGGCGAAGAACCAGACCGCAGTCTTCGGCCGAACGCGCCAGCACTCCGATCTTGTCTAAAGTCCAGGAGAGAGACATCGCCCCGTGGCGGCTTACCAGACCGTAGGTGGGCCGCAATCCGCTGACCCCGCAATAGGAAGCTGGCGTCAGGATCGAGCCTGATGTTTCCGATCCTAAAGCGTAGGGTACAAGCCCGGCCGCCACCGCGATGCCGGAGCCGCTCGACGAGCCGCCGGACCAATACGATGTGTTCCATGGATTGAGTCCGGGCCCTTGCAGGGAGGCGGATGCGGAACTGTAACCGCCCCCGCCTGCCAGTTCCACCATGGCCAGTTTCCCAATGAGTATTCCCCCAGCTGAGCCGAGCCGCGTGATCACAGTCGCGTCGTAGTCAAAAACCTGGTCGGCAAACGGTTTGGCGCCCCAGGTGGTGGGAAATCCTGCCACTGCGAGCAGATCCTTCGCGGCGTACGGTATGCCCGCCAGCGGGCTGCGAATGCGTTCGCGCTTGAAGTCAGAATCAGCGTCCTTCGCCTGCTTGTGTGCCGTCTTGCCAAGTGAGCACGCCAGCGCGTTGTACCGTGGACCGATTGTTTCCAGCCGTTTCACAAAGAATTTCGTCAGCTCGGAAGCAGAAATATCTTTGCTCTGCAAGCTTGCGTTCAGCTCGGTGATGGTCGCGAACGGCAGCGTAGCTTCGTCCAGCTTGGATTGCGGTTTACCCATTAGGCTCTGAACGAAAAGGCGGGCTCAATGTCCATTGGAACTTCTATCTGCTGCAAACGGTCGCTTGCCTTTCGCACTTCGTCCACAGCTTTCTGCATCCGCGCTTCGGGAGTAACCGGCCCTTGCGGAGCAAGCGGCGCACCTTGTGGAGGAGGGCCTTGTGGAG
>CBAAAA010000495.1:0-3896 GCA_964658695.1 uncultured Solirubrobacteraceae bacterium
ATCCTCCAAATGGGAACCGGCGATATGCACCTTCCCTTCGCTCAGCCAGGTGAGCGCTAGGTGGCTCGACGCCGCTGCGGAAACAACCTCGACGCCACTGGTCTTCTCCACCATCTTGGCAAGCAGACCGGTCGCCGGATCGCATCCCGCCAACACCAGACGCTTCGGCGCCGCCTCTTCCTTCGCGAACACCACTAACTCTGCGCGGCCGATCGTGCCGACGGTTCGGTTAACAATGCCATCCGCGTCAGGCATGCTATACGGAAAGGCACTCACCGGCACGCTCACCCAGCGCGATCCAATCTGGCAAATACGAACGGGTTGGCCCTTCAAGAGCGGCTCGCCGCTCAACACTTCCGTAACCAGAGACTCCGGCGATTTCCGCCCGCCCCCTTGCAGCGAAAACAGCTCGTCCACCGTCACTTCCAACTCGCGCGCGAGATTTAATGCCACCTCGGTGTTCGGAACGTACGTCCCCGCTTCAATCGCGTAAATCGTCTGGCGGCTGACGTCCACACGGCGCGCCAGCTCAGACGCGCTCATGCCTCTGCTCTTTCTGATCTGGGCCAACCGGTTCTCGACGCGCGGCTTCACAACATCTACTTTCGAACCGGAACGGAACTCACACGAACTTCAGAACGGGAAACGCACGGTGAGCACCGTCGCATGATTATAAGTATGGAACTGCGTGACGGCAATCTGGAAACCAGCGCCGAAAGCGGCCAGAACACGGCCATGCACTTTGAAGCGTCCCAAGATCAGTCCTGGAGTCAAAAACACCTGCTTCTTGCCGTCGTTTTCTCCGTGTTGGTAAAAAATGGAATTGACCTCAAATTCGGGCCAGAAAACCTCCGACACATGGTACTGAAACGTCGAATTCCATGTCAGCGCATGCCCCGTCTTGATTAATTCGCTAGTCGGTACGCCATAGCCGAAAGTGCCTTGCACGTCGAACTTCCCAAAGCCTTTTCCGCCCGCAATGGTCGGTGTGAACAAGCCGCCTCTCGCGCCATTCTTCCAGGTCCCGGTTGGAACGCTATAGCCGAGAAACAGCGTCAGGATATAGTTTCCATGCTCTTTGTTGCCCGCTACCATGCGGTACTTGCCAAGGAACGACACATCACCGAAGCCATTCTTGTCCGCGGGCAGGTTTGCCGGATTGTTGTGTTCGATATACGGCGGCAAATTGAAGAGCACCTCGACGCGCTCCCACGGAATGAGTTCCAGCCCTTTGCCGCCGTCGTAGTTGATCAAGTCATTCCCACTGGCCATTTCCTCCACCAGGAAATCCGCGCGAAACTCCTGTTCCAGCCTCGGGGTCACAGTAACCAGCGGCGTCATCCAGTTGGGTTGATCGGCCTTCGCCTGGTCTGAACGCTGGAACCAGTTGCTGAAAAAACCATCCTGCGCCTGCAGGGTGAAGCACGAGAAAAAGCCGATGCATAAGCCGGCAAATAGAGTTCGGGGTAAATGTCCGTTAAAAAGGAGCATGTCGCGTAAAGGAGATACTAGCGCACTCCAGAATCACAGATCAATACCGCACTCTGTTGCAGACCGCGAGCGCAATGCAGGAATCTCTGTTTACCGGTTCAACCGGCATCCTCCAGATGGCTACTCAAGTGCGTCGGCGAGTCTTGCCTAACTTACGCGGCATGTGGCTTCAGCACGACTTTGACGCATCCGTCCTTCTTATCGCGCTTATCGCATGATGTCTTACAATCCGGCGCATCATCAATGCTGACCATAATGCCGACGGATCGATTTCGTCCCCGCTGGCGCAGCCCAGATAGCTCATCGGGCGCCTACCTTGTTGACAATCACTGATCTTACGGTGGCACTCTCTAATGGCTTCTCGTCGAGTACATAAGTTATTCCCCTCACACTGTCGATGACAAGCCTACTTCCTTCCTCATCAAACAATCTCGCATGAGGCTCTCGTTGACTCAGTTGGCTATAACTCGTTCCGACCCCAACACCTTGTGCGTTCCGGTACCGACGATCGTAGATTTGGATACGCCAAAGAGTCCACTGATGGGTATGGGAGCACGCTATCTCTCCAATTACAGACTGGCCGTCAACATTAGAGAGTATTATTGCTGGGCTGAAAAGACCCTCACGTTCAAGGTCCAGCATTTTGAACTGGCTCAATCCGGTGATGCCTTTTGCATCTTCGATATTCATTCCAAGATGCAGCTTCCCAACGCTATTCTCCGTTATAAGCAACTCCCCCGATTCTTCAGCTCTCGCAATAAGAGCCGGACAGCCCAATACGGAGAAGAGTATAAGAAAACCAAGTGGTGTCGCCAAGTTCTTTACAAAGCCCCTTCGAGGGTTAGCGGCCTTAATGTTTTTCTCGGCTATCAATTGCTTTAAGAAGCTCAGGAGTACCAGCTTTACTTGCGGTGGTCCCCTGGGCTGAAAGCTGAACTAACGAGAAAGAAAAAATCGTTCCATGTAGTTCTACGGGAAGATGCCTCGGCGACTCTAGCCGAATTTACATTAAATGTGGCTTCAGGACGACTTTGACGCAGCCGTCCTTCTTATCGCGGAATGTCTTGTACATGTCCGGCGCATCATCGATGCTGACTGTGTGAGTGATGATTGCCCCCGGATCGATTTCTCCAGCTTCAATTTTGTTGAGTAGCGGCTGAAGATAGCGATGCACATGCGTCTGGCCGGTTTTCATCGTCAAGCCCTTGTTCATGAATGCTCCAAACGGTACCTTGTCGAGAAAGCCGATGTACACGCCGGGCACAGAAACTGTGCCGCCCTTCCGGCAGCACATAATTACCTCACGCAAAACGTGGGGCCGGTCGGTGCCGAGCATCACAGCTTCTTTGGCTCGATCGAGTACAGCGTCAATGGTCCCGGTGCTATGAGCCTCGGTACCGACGGCATCGATGCAACTGTCAGGACCTTGTCCGCCCGTCATCTCCATCAACCGTTCCTGGACATGTTCTTTCGTATTGTCGATGATCTCGGCTTTACCCCAGGTTTGGGCCAGAGCGAGGCGCTCCGGAACGCCATCGATCGCAATGACGCGGCCCGCTCCAAACATCCAAGCGCTTTTGATGGCAAACAATCCAACTGGTCCGCAACCCCAGACAGCCACCGTGCCGCCATTTTGGATTTGCGCGTTCTCCGCCCCCATGTAGCCCGTCGGGAAAATGTCCGAGAGAAACAGCACCTGCTCGTCAGACAGACTTTCAGGAATCTTGATGGGACCAACATCTCCATAGGGAACGCGAAGATACTGGGCTTGACCGCCGGGAATGCCACCGAGCATGTGCGAGTAGCCGAATAACGCGGAGGGTGACTGGCCCATCGCTTTCTTTGCAATCTCCGCATTCGGATTCGAGGTGTCGCAAAGCGAGGTGAGACCCATCTTGCAGAACCGGCAAACACCGCAGGCGATCGTAAAGGGAACGACCACTCGATCGCCCTTCTTAAACTTCGTGATCTGATTGCCAACCTCGACGACTTCGCCCATCGGCTCGTGACCGAGAATGTCACCGTCTTCCATCGTCGGCATCATGCCGTCGTAAAGGTGTAGATCGGATCCGCAAATGGCAGTCGAAGTCACCCGGATGAGGATGTCGCTGGGCGACTCAATTTTTGGATCTGGAACCGTATCTACGCGAACATCATGTTTGCCGTGCCAAACCAGTGCTTTCATCATAAGAGTGTCATGGTATGACACAAGGATGTCCCAGTTCTGTTCATTAGCTGTTCTACTAGGAGCCCCAGGAAGTTCGGTGTCGCAGGCGGCTTTCACACACCTTCAGACAGGCTCAACATTCAGCGCAGCTAAGAACTGTCTAACGAGAAAAGGCCGGACTGATTTGTTCGATGCGCCAGATCGGGCCGCCCTCGTACAGCGGGCCTTCTTCGCGAAT
>CBAAAA010000496.1:0-3894 GCA_964658695.1 uncultured Solirubrobacteraceae bacterium
GCGCCCGCCGAGAAGTGAGCTCCATCGGAAGTGATGACGAATCCCTGGAACCGCGTCTCCCCTTCGAGGGTCTCAGTAACCAGAGCCAGAATGTCGTCATCGATCGCGTTCATCTTGGTATGAAATTCCAAGCACCCGATCCCGTCCCCAAGATCGACCAAGGACGCCCCGGCATTCTGCCGCACCACGCCATTCGCTCTCTTGAAGCTCGCGACCGAAGACACACCTTCCGCCGCTTGGATCGGCTTGTACTTTCCGCTCAACTGGTCAAAGAACAAGCCGTCCTTGTACCAGGAAGGAACCCGACCTGCCGCATCCCACATTTCGAACGGTCCCTTCTCCCAGTTGAATCCGGCCTTCATCGCCTCATCGATGGCAACGATATCGTCGGCGATCTCTGGCACACGTTGCGCCGCGTAGTTCCAAATATCCGGAAGAATCCGCTCTAGAAAAGCCTCCTTAGGCTGATCATCCGGCGTTCCCGCTGCTCGGTACTCAAGTGTCTTCCAATCAAGAACGAGCCCCGGTTTCTTGTAGAAACCCTGCCCCGATTTATCCCCCAACCAGTCCATCTCCACCATTCGCCTGACGAACCCCGGCAGCGGAACATCCGCCCGCTCTGAGATATGCGCAAGAACGTCGATCCCCACCAGATCGCAAAGCCGGAACGTCGCCGTCTTCGGCCATCCGATGTTGGGCCCGGTCCATGCATCCACTTGCTCGATGCTCAAGTCCATCTCCCGCATGACTCGCATCGTGTTGAGCACCGCAAAGGTCCAGATCCGATTCCCAATGAAGTTCGGCGTGTCTTTGGCTCGGACAATCGTCTTGCCCAAACGCCTGTCCGCAAACTGAACCATCGCCTCCATAACCGCTTGATCCGTATCCTCGGTTGCAACAATCTCGAGCAACCGCATGTAACGCGGCGGATTGAAGAAGTGAGTCCCGAGCCAGTGCCGTCGAAAGTCCTCCGGCATCCCTTCCGCAAGCTGGCGAATCGAGATGCCACTCGTGTTGGTCGTGACAATCGAGCCCTCTCGTCGCACTCTGCTGACCCGATTCAGCAGCGCTCGCTTGACCGCAAAGTCTTCCGTCACGGCTTCAATGATCCAATCGCAATCCGCCAGGAATTGCATGTCCCCGTCGAAGCTCCCAGGCGTGATCGGCGGTGGGGCTTGCGGCTTCATGAGGTCAAGCAGAACAACCGGGATTCCAGTGCTCGCCACCAGCGCCGCGATCTGAGAACCCATGTTCCCCGCGCCCAGCACACCCACTTTTCTGAACAGCATCGACTGACTCATCCAATCGAATGGTACAAAGACAATTTGACGGTTCTCAGTGTTGCGTATCCCCTCTTCCCTGTTGGCCCCGATTCGAGCGGTGGAGCAGAACAGATTCTCTTTCTGCTGGAGCGCGAAATCGTTCGAAGCGGCAGGCGCTCGCTCGTCGTCGCGGCTCCTGGGTCCACCGTCTCCGGGCAACTCATCCCCGCAATCGACCAGGCGCTTCGCGAACACTCAATCGATCTCATTCACTTCCACGGCCTGGATTTCGACAGCTATGTTCCCGATACCGATGTACGGATGGTCGCCACGCTTCACCTTCCACTCGCCTGGTATCCGCCACCAGCGCTGACTCGGAAGAACGTTCAACCGGTCTGCGTATCACAGTCGCAAGCCGCGCAGACCGGTTTCTCAGTCGTGCTAAACGGCATCGACATCGGGCGTTTCGGCCGAGCCCCGAAGAACGACTATCTGCTCTGGATGGGCCGCATCTGTCCGGAGAAGGGCACGCATATTGCACTCGAAGTGGCGCGTGATCTGGATCTCCCACTCTTCGTCGCCGGCCCGGTACACAACTTCGAAACTCACCAGAAGTACTTCCGCGAGGAGGTAGAACCGCTGTTCGACAAGCGCCGCCAATATCTTGGACCCGTGACCGGAGACGCCAAAAATCAGCTACTCGCTGAAGCTCGCGTACTGCTTGTTCCCAGCCTGGTTGCGGAAACGAGTTCTCTTGTAGCAATGGAGGCAGCCAGTTCCGGTACGCCAGTGATTGCGTTTCGAAGCGGAGCTCTGCCGGAGGTTGTCGAGCACGAGAAGACCGGCTTCATCGTTGACTCGAAGGCCGAGATGATGGAAGCGTTGAAGCACGTTGCCGGCATCTCGTCCGAGGTCTGTAGAGCAACTGCCGAAAGCAGATTTAGTGCCAGCCGCATGGCCCGCGATTACTTCAGGCTCTATGAATAACGATCCGGCGGCGTTCAATCGGCACGGCTCCCCACGATGCCTTGTACGGCTCGTCACCGCGCAGAAAATTCCAGGCGCCGTAGCCTTCGGCGTAGGCATGACGGAAGCCTTCGTAAAGCAGAGTCCTGCCGAATCCTAATGTCTCGTAGTCGGGATCGAACGCACTCATATAAGCGTAGATCTTGTTCTTGTATCGGAACGCCATGATCACCGCAGCCACTTCCTCGCGGAACCGGATGGCGAAGAAGCGGAGATAATCTTCCCTGGCCATCTCTGCTGCCACAGCACGTAGAAATGCTTCCGAGCGATTGGCCGCGATCATCCCCGGTTCGCCCTGCTCTCTCCAGCGCAAAGTATGCAGGCGAATGAGTGCGTTTACCAATTCAGGCGCTGCCTCGTCGGTCGCGTCGAACTCAACCGCTCCCATATCGCGCGCTCGCTGCGAATAACGTCTCTGGTTGCGACGCAGATCTTTCGATCGTGTCTCCCAGAAATGCTCGAAGTCACCAGTCAGAAGAGTTTCACTGCACTGCATATCGGGCCGCGCAACCGCTCCCCTGAGTTTCTGAAGGAACGAGCCGGCTGATAAGTCCTGCCATACGCATATGTCCCAGTTCTGATCCCCATCCAGCTGGGATTGCAAGTCAGCCAACAAGTCCGGCGGCATTGGTGGATCGAGGTAATCCGAAATGCCGGAGCCGATAAGCGTGAACTGGCGTTTCCCTTCCCATTCGTGACGGAAACACGGAACAATACCAGCTAGTTGAGAGTCTCTCCAAAACACAGGCACGTGCAGTGACCCGCTTCCGAAGTGTTCCCACCAGGTAAGAAGCCACGCAGGAGTCTGAAAAAGTGTGGAGGCAGGATTGGCCTCGACAAGCTGCGCCCATGGCTCCTTGAGTTCGCGAAGTCGATCGAGCGAGCTAACGAGTTCGAGATTCACGCCCTAAGGGAAATGCCGTCGAGGAGGCGCAGTGCTTCCCGATAGCCGTTCAGAGTGCCCACATCGACATAAGAATCGCCGATCTTGAATCCATAGGCGCGGCCGCCCCTTGCAATGAATTCATTGAAAAGCGTACCCAGGTATTCGTCATGGCCTTGCAGCCAGATGTCATGTAACTGGCGAAGCAGGAACCCAGGAAGCTTGATTGCGCCCCAAACCCAGTGCGTAGAAGGGAATTCATGTTTGACCTGGACTTCTTCAATCAGGCCCGAAGAATCCGTCACAACGGCATCAAAACGATCGGGATGTTGAACCGGAAACAGCAGCAGAGATAGCACGCCATCCGGCAGTTTAGCGAGCGAATCGTCCGGGAACCAAATCGTGTCGGGCAGCCCGATGCAAAGGTGTTCGTCCGGCGGAATGAGCGGCAGAGCACGAAAGATCGCATCGCACAGTCCGGCCGGCCGGGGTTGAACCGCATAGAAGATCGCCGCCGAAAGAGCGCTTCCGCCGAAGTAATTGACGATATCGGATTTTCCTGGCGAGATCACAAAACAGATCTTGTCAACGCCTCCGTTGATCATGCGCTCAATCAGGTATTCGCTGACAGCACGAGGACGTTCGAGTCCGCCCGTCAAATCACTCCCCACCGGCAGCAGTTCTTTTGAGAACGCAAGTGGCTGGATGCGCGTTCCCATCCCG
>CBAAAA010000497.1:0-3874 GCA_964658695.1 uncultured Solirubrobacteraceae bacterium
ACGTTGCCGGCCAATTGAACCGGTTCGGGCTCGCCTACCTGCATATCATTGAACCGCGGGTGAAGGGCAATGTGGTGATTGCGGAGTGCCAAGCTCCGATTGCATCCGAGCAGCTGAGGAAGATCTTCAAAGGCAGGATCATTGCCGCCGGCGGCTTTGAGCCGGATACCGCCGAAGCGGTCCTCGAAAGCGGGAATGCTGATGCAGTTGCCTTCGGACGCTATTTTGTTTCGAATCCGGACTTACCGAGACGGATCGAGCTGAAGCTGCCGCTGAACGATTACGATCGCACCACCTTCTACACCTTCGATGCCCGAGGGTATATCGACTATCCGTTTTCCCAAGCCGCCGCAACGGCCTGATGGCACGAGGACGGTTAGGCCTGGATCTGCGCTTTGCGCACCCAGGGAGTTAAAACTGTATAGACCGGGACTGCGGTAGGCCGGGCCTTTCGCTGACGAATCAGACGACGGTCAGTCAGGTGCAAAACGGCGATCTGCACGGAGCGCTTCGAGATGCCTGTCAAGTCCCCGAGTGCGGCGTGACTGATGGCGACCAAGTCTCGACCGCTGCCGTGAGTCTGACGATAGAGCTGGAGGTATACGAGGAAGGCCGCGCTCGACCGGCTGTGCGCCACCAGGTCGCGCATCAGGGTATCGAAAAGGTACGGGTCGATCCTCATTAGCTATAGCAATGGTAGCTATAGCATCGACCGCAGCCATTCGGATGCTGTCCTGTTGCTTCGCAAGCTGTGGACTGGCATCCTAACCTGCATGATTAAGCGGATTAAATTTTTGGGTATCCCGGTGAGCGATCAGGACCGGGCTCTAGGGTTTTACACGGACAAGCTCGGGTTTCGGATCTTGACCGATCAGCAGTTTTCAGAGAAACAACGCTGGATTGAGCTGACGATTCCTGGCGCCGAGACCGGGGTTGTACTTTTCACGCCAGAGGGTCATGAAGATCGGATTGGAACGTTCCTCAACACGTCGTGGGAAGTGGACAACGTGGAAAAAACCTATAGTGAGTTGCTGGGCAGGGGAGTCGAGTTTACCGGAGCGCCGCAAAAACAGCCTTGGGGAACTTTCGTTAAGATGAAAGACTCGGAGGGCAACCAAATCGTTCTGTCCTCGCGATAGGACTTGACTACAGGGAGAGATGGGGATCGACATACAGGGCTTGACTCCCTTGCTGCAGGTGTACGATATGCCACAGTCTATCCGGTTTTACCGCGACCTGCTGGGATTCCAGATAGTGGAGACCTCGCCGTCACTGGGTGCGGTGGATCAGTTTCACTGGGTTTGGCTTCGTCTGGGCGGGGCTGACTTGATGCTGAACACCGCCTACGAAAGCGACACGGAGCGGCCTGCTGAACCGGATCGCGCCCGGTCCGCTGCTCACGAGGACACGTGCCTGTATCTTGGTTGCCCGGACGTGGATGCCACGTATGAAGCTCTACAACACAACATTGCGTCTGCGAAGCGGCCTGTGACGACCACATACGGGATGAGGCAGATGTATCTTTCCGATCCGGACGGGTTTATGCTTTGTTTTCAGTGGCCAGCTGAAAAAGAAACCTAGACCGGGCCAAGAGCTTTGTCCATTTCCGCATAGAGTTTCTCCGCGTCACTGGACCCGTCGATGATCTTGATCGTGCACGAGAGGGAAACGGAAACCATGACGGAGCGCCGTTCGATTTGGACATTGAACGCAAGCGGTTTAGATTCGTTCGACTTCCAGGCGCGGCTGATTTCGATGGCATTTTTTTCGGATTCCACCAATGCGAGAAAAGCGGGACCGCTCCACCGGCACAATGTTGCCGGCGGCTGAATGCCCTTGGCGAGGTGTTGCGCGATCAGGAGCAGAACCTCGTCGCCGGCGTTCCGTCCATGACGGCGATTGATGGACTCTAAGCGGTCCGGTATAAAGAGGGCGACGACGCACTTCTTTCCCGCGGCGATCTTATCTTCAATCAGACGCTGGGCCACATGCCTGGCCGGAAGCCCGGTCACCGGGTCCAGTGAACCGACGCGACGTGGGGTCTCGGTGTGCTGAGGGGTGACGCCCAGGCTGCTGCGAACCAGTTCGGAATTGGCTGCGGATTCATTCTCCAGCCGAGCGGTTTCTTCCCGCACCAGTTCCAGGCAAGCGGTCAGTTTCGGGCGAAGCAAGCGGATATCCTCCAGCTCGTTGGCCTGTTCCAGCTGCCGCCCGATAAACATTAAGTTGTGGACGACGCTGGAGCGGGATTCTGCAAGGAAGGTTACAGTCTCGGTCAGTGCACGTATGGTGGCTTTTAGTTCGCTCAGATGGGCCGAAATACGCGCTGCTGAGCTTGACGAGAATTTTCTGAATGATTGGATGGCCGCGTCAATAACCGGCGCGAGATCTTTAGCGGTGGTCTCACTTGTTAGACTGCCTGCGAGCGCGCGAACTTCTTCGCGAAACCGGGCTGTCTCGGATGAGCTGGATCCTTCTTCCTGAGCGGCTAAGGCCTCCAGCAGTGAGTTGAGGGAACGGATGTAATCGCTGGCTGAAGGCGGGCCGGAACTCCAGCGGCTCCGTAAGGACAGAATCTCCACGTAGCCGTAGTGGGATCTTGGGCCGTAAAAGCTAAGAAAAATCTGTTTATTTCTGTTTCCCTCACGTCAATTTGAAACAAAGTGGCCGCTATAATACCCGAGAGGTAAGAAGGGGGATCACTTGATTCGTAGCATATTTATAGCAGTGCTCTTAACAGTTGTTCCAGCTTTGCACGCATCAAGCGTTTTCAACTTCGATAACGATGCCTTGGGCACTTACACGCCGTTCACGGACGTGAATAACGGCGTCTCAGCTACTTTTACCTCAAACGGGGACCCAGGCGGGTTTGAGATCCAGCAGAGTTTTCTCCAGAATTCGCCCGGAAACTTCCTTATAGATCCGGGTCCGGCTTACTCCGATGGGCTAAGCTTAACGGTTTCGTTCAGTAATCGGCTGAGTTCGGTCAGCCTGGATTTTGGAATAAACTCGCTCACTTCGTCCGACACGTTCACACTTTCGGCTTACTTGGGGAGCGCTCTCGTCGGTACGGATAAGGAATCGGGGTCAGTTCCTTCAGGATCTAACTACCCGCAGGGTGTGGCTGCCTTCAATGGCGGATCTTTCAACTCCATCGTACTAACGTCCACGGGCCTGGATCTTTCGGTGGACAATGTCGTTGTATCCAATACCCCTGTCACTGCAACCCCGGAGCCCGGGATGTTGCCGGTCTTGGGATTGGTAGTACCCCTGTGCGGAGCGATCGTTTATCGTCGCAAAGCGTTTTCAGCACGGGCCTGATTCTGTTCTAAGCCGGCGTTCTTCACGTTATATTCCGGATCACGAAACCAAATGACCTGGGTCGGATCAGCAAAAGGAGAGGCCAGTTTTGACAGAAGACCTGACAGCAAGTGCGGCGGGAACATTTACGCTCGGTGGAGACCTGAAGATCAATCGCCTGGGTTATGGGGCGATGCGAATCACGGGCAAGGGCATCTGGGGACCGCCTGAAAATCACGACGAGTCGATTCGAACTTTACGGCGCGCCGTGGAATTGGGGGTCAATTTCATTGACACCGCCGATTCCTACGGGCCAAATATCTCCGAGGAACTAATTGGGGAGGCGCTGGCGCCGTACAAAGGCGGAGTCGTGGTCGCGACCAAAGGCGGATGGGAGCGCGTGGGTCCCGGACAGTGGATTCACAATGCCAGTCCCAAACACCTTCAGGTGGCCGTTGAGGGAAGCCTGCAAAGGCTGAAAGTTGACCGCATTGACGTATATCAGCTGCACATCCCGGATCCAGCTGTTTCTTTCAACGCTTCGATGGAAACCCTTGCGAAGTTAAAAGAGCAG
>CBAAAA010000498.1:0-3873 GCA_964658695.1 uncultured Solirubrobacteraceae bacterium
CTGTTCTGTGTTGATGTTTGGACTGATAAATTTGGATGTAGGTTCTGGGATACTCGAAATGTCGATGTGTCCAGATGAGATTCTTCTCGAAACCAATCTCTCGCTTCCGTTGATTGCGCGGGGCAAGGTGCGTGACATCTACGACCTGGGTCAGACACTTCTTTTTGTGGCCACAGATCGGATCTCGGCCTTCGATTGCATTCTGGGGAGCGGCATTCCTTGTAAAGGTCGAGTGTTGACGCAGATGTCGGCATTCTGGTTCGATTTCCTGCAAGACGTCGTGCCTTCACATGTGTTGAGCATGGATGCGACGCCGTATTCGAGGTCGCTGGCGGGACGGGCGATGGTCGTGAAGAAAGCGCAGATGATTCCGGTGGAGTGTGTGGCGCGAGGGTATCTGGCGGGCTCCGGTTGGAAGGAATATCAGGAAAGAGGAACAATCTGCGGGATTCCTCTTCCTTCCGGCTTGCGACAGAGCGACCGGCTGCCGCGGCCGATCTTCACCCCGGCGACGAAAGCGCAGAGTGGGCACGATGAGAATGTGTCCATCGACGCGATGGCCCGGCAGATTGGGGAAGACCTGGCGGTGCGTTTGCGCGATTTGACACTCGACATTTATAATCTGACGGCGGCTTACGCTTTGGAGCGGGGGATTATTGTTGCGGATACGAAGTTCGAGTTCGGTTTTGTGAACGGGGATCTGGTGCTGGCCGACGAAGTGCTCACGCCCGATTCTTCGCGTTATTGGCCGGCAGACCGATATACGCCGGGCGAGCCGCAGGTCTCCTTTGATAAGCAGTTTGTGCGCGATTATCTGGAGACTCTCGACTGGGACAAGAAGCCTCCCGCTCCCGCGCTGCCAGAGGAGGTGGTGTTGAAGACGAGCGAGAAGTATCAGGAAGCGTTCCTGAAGATTACTGGGCGTTCGCTGGTGGTGGATGCGGAGTAGCAGGGGTTTCAATGGCGGGATTTAACTGGTTTGATTTGTTCCTGGTGCTGATGCTGTTTTCCTCGGCCTTGGCTGGCCTCAGGACCGGCTTTGCCCGTGTAGTGATCGGGTTTATCGCAGCGGTCTTCGGATTTCTTGCCGCGTTTTGGTGCTACCGGATCGTGTCGGTGAATATTGCTCCCTGGGTGAGCAGACCGGCTCTGGCGGACGCGCTTGGCTTTTTCCTGGTTTTTATTGGTGTGCTGATTCTTGGTTCTATCGTCGGGCTGATTCTTTCGAAGCTGCTGAAGTGGGTGGGGCTTTCCTGGTTCAACCACCTGCTGGGCGGGGCGGCGGGGCTGGCGCGGGGTGTGCTTGTGATTGCGGTAATGGTGAGCGCGATTGTGGCTTTCTCGCCTTCTCCGCCTCCAGGCTTTCTGGATCGTTCGAAGCTGCTGCCCTACGCGCTGGAGGTGTCGTCGTGGCTGGCCGCGACGGCTCCCCGGGAACTGAAGGACGCCTTCGATGCACAGATGAAGACGTTAAAGCGGGCGTGGGTTTCACGGCCGGGACGGGAGGACGGCCAGGAGATCTGAACCACCGGTTGGGAATGAGTTTAACTTCGCTTCTGAGACTTGGCGAAACCGGTCAGGCCCATGCCGATCAGAACGATGACTCCCACAGTGATCCAGCGGTCCGAGATATGCAGGTAATGGGCCCCGAGCGCGAGGCCGATGATGATGACTGCATATCCAACGAGATAGATGGCGGATGACATTATGGTTTCCAGTGTAATCACCTGCCGGGTTCGGCTAAGCAGGTCAATCTGTGAAGCGGTTGCTGACACTAAGGACCAACAGTTCCTCGCCGCATTCCCTCAAGGTCCCCCTGTCGTACCCAGCCTTACTCTTCTATTCGATTCAGCCGGACTGCATTGCACGTCAAGAAGAAGTTCGTTGACGTCGTTTAAGCTGTATTCACTTGATTCGAGGGTCAAACGAAAACGGGATCGTTGGTCCGAAAGTTATCTTCCCGAAGCGGTGGTGTTTTGGGTTCAACACAAGTATGCGCTCGGAAGGAACGATCGATGACGGAATCGAGAGCACCACTGTCCGCATTCGAAGGCCCATCGGGCGCCAAAATCTTGCGAGACTTCTGTTGTCTCTACCGGATTCTATCCTGGTGGCAGTATGGCATCAGGGACTTTGTCCACCAATAGATCGGGGATATAGATTGTTGTAAAACCAAAGTCACTGGGCAATACCGAGTAATGCACTACAACTTCGAGTACAGCCGAGGATAAGCTCTCGGCGGCGTATACGACCGGAGTTCCTGCCCTATTCCACCTGACACCGTTGCGAAACGCGCCCTCAGCGCTTTTTGCGGGGAATCTCATCGAGCACAAGCGATAGGCCGTAATCAAACAACGCCGTGCTCAAGGCGCGAAAGGACTATTTCAACCTCCTTCAGGCCCTTTTGAGATGCCATAAGAGACATGGGAGTGGCATAACCCAATGCGCGTACTGGGGTTCCCAACCATCTATACGCATCATCCTTGTTTCCAATAACTTGCGTGGCTCTTGCGATGATAGGCTGAACGGATGTTTCTCGCTGAAGAGCAGCAGCTTGCGATTCCATGGGCTCTTCCAGTAGGCCGGAAGGCCCCGGGTTGTCAACGGCTTGCTTCTTCATTCCTATTCTTTGTGCCCATATCCAGTCATCCCTCTTTCTAGGAGCAAGCCGAGGAGTACTCCACTCACCACAATCGCGAATTGCTAACCGGCGGCCAACTCACCATCTGGGTCGCCGCGACGAACACCCCCTTGCTCGTCCAGGGGCGTTTATTGACTCACAATCAGGCGGCTTTCAACATGGGATAGACGGGAACGCTTCTGCGCGGGCGGACCGGGAGAACAGCGACGGCGCGATGTTGGACGATCTGCGTGATCCGATTTTCGGACCGCTGATGAATGGCGTAGAGGGCGACGGAGCCGGCGGCGAGTTTGCCGCGATCATCGCGAATCAGCAACTGTGCTTCGTGAGCAGCGGAAACGTGCTGTCCGAACGGAAGCATCGTTTTCTCGCATTTGCCTTTGAACACCTGGTAGTCGTTCAGGAGGACGGTTGGGCGGGTCTTGCTAGTGGGTCGAATCATTTAATTGTTGGGCTCCGTAATTAAGCAGCGAGGGCTGTTTCCATTTCTTTTTCCGCGGGCAGTTTGGTGATCAGAGCGTCGGTTGCGATCTTCAGCAACTCGTCGGTGCGGTGGCTAAGGTCGAATTCGTCAGAGAACCTGTGGAGCTGAGTCCGGAAGGCGCGGCGCAGGTTGATGGTCGCTTCGGGAAGGCCGAGGCTGGGAATGTCGACGATCGCGAATTTCAGAATGCTGTCCATCAGAATGGTTTCGACATTGAGCATTTTGTAGAGAGCGCGGCGGTTCTTTGACACGTACTTGACGACCTCTTTGCTGCGGTAAGCGAAGTAATGTTCGCGGGTAAACCAACCCAATTTCTTGGTGTCGAGCTGTTTCAGCTCGCGGCCCAGCTTGCAGGCAGCTGAGGCGAATGCCCGGTTCAGAGTTACTGTCTGTTGTATGTCGTAGGTGAAGATGTTGGTCGGCTTCCCGGAGAAAGGCGTCGTGCACTGGTAAACCAGGATGGCGTAAGCGGTGTGGGGTCGCAGCAGGATTTCGGGGTTCTCCATGAACCAGTCGCGGGCCCAGCCACGCATCGCGGTTTGCATGGCCTTCGAAACCGCTGAGTAGGTGGGAAAGTAGGCGACTGTTCTTTCCTTCGGAGCATTTTTCCAGACTGTGAAGTCAATTTCGTTGACCCGGCTGGTTTCCGTCTGGGCTGATTCAGGCAGGCTGGGCAGCTCTGCGTTAATATTTCTTGCCGGCATCATGATAAGTTCACCCACTTGGACATACTCCCTAAATGAAACAG